>JAVBRW010000039.1:0-5764 GCA_031547475.1 Planctomycetota bacterium | reverse complement strand
CCCTCCGAAAACCTTAAACGTCATCCCGGCGGGATAAACGATTGCTGCACCCCGAGCGGGAAGTTCTGCCGGGATAATTCGGGATCGACCTTGACGGCAAGGAATCCAAGTAACTTTAGAAATCACGGAATCAATAATTGTTCATTCGGGTAAGGTTTTTCGAACGACATTCACGAATTCACACCGCGCACGGTATACATGTCCCGCAGCAATTCCAAATCCACCTCGAGCCGCCGCCGCAGGTATGTCTCCATGCCGCCGTATTCGCGATCGATGGCGTCCAGCGCGGCGGCGAGGAATTCCGGCCGCACGCTGTACAGCGGTTCGAGTTCCGGCTCGTTCTCGTAGTCGCACCGGTACTTCTCGCACAGGCATTCCTTCGACAGCAGATAATCTTCAATCACGTTCTGCCGGCCCACGCCCAGGGCGGACAGCAGGAGCGCGGCGGCCACGCCCGTCCTGTCCTTGCCGGCGGTGCAGTGGAAGAGGAGGGGCGCGGCTTCCGGCTCGGAGACGATTGCGAAAAATTCCCGGAAACTGGGCTGGAAATCGAGGACAAGCGTGCGGTACACCGACAGCATGATGCCGACCGCCTTCTCGCGCGTCAGTCTGCCTTCGGAAAAGCCGGTCATCAAACGGCCCGCCTCGATGGAAATCAGGTAGCGGCTGCCGACCGATTCGGGCAGGATGTCGGGGGAGGCGATGCTTTCGTGCTTGTCGCGGAAATCGATGACAGTCCGCAGGCCAAGCTTGTCCACGACCGCCAAATCCTCCGGCGTGATATCGATCAGATCGTCGGAGCGGAACAGCCTGCCCCACTTCACCGTCCGCCCCCGGGCCGCGGGATAGCCGCCGAGATCGCGGAAATTGTACGGGCCGTCCAGCTTGATATGGCGTTTCTCGTCCACGGTTCGTCACCTCCCGCCCTGGTACTGGCTTTGGTCGTACAGTTCCGCCGACTTCTGCGGATTGGCGTGGTTGTAGTAGTCCGGCCGCCAGCTCCGGTCGCGGTTGTCGCCCATGTTCATCTCGAGATAGGCGTCGGCGTCGGGGAAGGAGGCGTCGACCATGGTCGAGTAGCCTTCCAGCCCGCGCCCGCGCTCGTTTTCGGGAATGCGGCCGTCGCGGGACAGGCGCTCGGCCGTGGTGGCGGGCCGGACGCTCCTGCCTTCCGGACGCCAGGACTGGATGCGCTTGTCGCCGTTGTTGGCGCTCAGGTACGCGCGCTTGTCCGGGAATCCCCGATCGAACCATTCCTCGCCGTGGCTGTCGGTTTCGTAGTCGGGAATCCGCGAGTCGCGCTCCATCAGGGCCAGGAGGCGCTTGGCCGCCGCGTCCTCGTCCTGCTTTTTCTTTTTCGCTTCCGCCCTCGCCTTTTCCTCCGCCTCCTTGATCGCCTTTTTCCTGGCCTCGACATAGGCGGTCGCCAACTGGTGCGCCACCACCTCGTAGTAATGGCCCATGCTGCGGACGAACACTTCCGTCCCGTAAGGATGGTTTTCGATAAAGTGGGTGCGGCCGTATTTGGAAACGTCCAGCCCGACGCTGCCGATGGAGCTGTCGAACATTTCCTGGCGGATGTAGATGGTGCCGGACGAGGCGCCGGCGGCGGCGCGGCGCGGCACGCCCCACTGGGTCATTTCGGCGATGGCCTGGGCGGCGGTCTCGGAATTGCCGGTGGCGATGAGGCGCATGGTCAGGGACAGGCGCGGCCGCATGTAGGGATCGTAGTCGGTGACTTCGCCGACGATGACGGCATCGGCCTTGACCCGCCGGGCCAGGCGCACGGCTTCGTCCCGGTTCTTGATCGGATTGAAATAGCCGCGCGGGCGCATGTCCTCGGCGCCGGCCGGGGCGAGGAGGTTGTCCGGATCGCCGTCGGCCGCGTCCTGCTCCGGCTTGTAGAGGCCGAGGGCGATTTTCTCCTTGAGCTGCGCGTTGAATCGGCGGTTTTCGCGGTTTTCCTTTTCCACCGCCGCCAGGATCTCGTTCGGGTAGATGACCCTGACCTTGCCTTCGGCGGCAAGCTGGTTGGCCAGCTTGTTGGCGAAATCGTCGGCGTCGAATCCGGGCTGGGGCGCCTTGTTGTCGAAGGGGAAGATGGCGATGGTCTTGATGGTGGTGAGGGCGACCGGGTCCTCGAGGAATTCCTGGTACGGCTTGCTGGACGACCCGAGGGCGGCGGTGATGTGCCTGCCTTCCTCGCATCCCGCGACAAAAGCGAGCAGAAGCGCCGCGAGGACAAGCCGGGCGAAGGGCGAACGACTTCCGTTGGCGAATTTTCTTTTCATCCGTGAATACCTTCAAGGAATTCACGATTCACAATTCACAATTCACAATTAAACCGCAACCCGTCGGTGCAAAGAATGTGGCTTAATTGTGAATTGTGAATTGTGAATTGTGAATTCTCCTTTCCCGTCAACAAGACCGCCACGACCTGGTTTCAATACCGCGCCGGTTCTTCCCGCGCCGCTTCGCGCTCCGCCATGCCCTGCAGCTCGTGCAGCAGGCCGGGGAGAAGCGGGCGGACGCTCCAGATGGTCGGGTTGCCCTTCCGGCTGGAGGTGAAGAAAATGCGGCCGACCGGATTGCCGGGCTCGCGGGCCCAGCAGGGGTACCAGTCCGGGGCCGGATGATCGGTTATCTGGGTCAAATCGGTGCCGTCCAGCTTGACCGCCCAGATGTCGTCGGCCCGGTAGATGCGCGCCTGCATTTCGGACAAGGGCGATTTGCGGACCGAGGCGAAGGCGAGGTAGGTGCCGTCCGGATTCCAGGCCGGGGTGATGGCGGCCCACTCGTTCGAGGAAATGATTTCCTTCGGGGAGCCGAGCGCTTCGATGCGGCCGTTCGGCTGGAGCGCGATATCGATGGTCCAGATGCTGAACCACGGCACGTCCCGCTGGCGGTGGCGCTGGTAGGCGATGGTGTAGATGGTCCTGCCGTCCGGCGTTTTCTGATCGTAGCGGGGGCTGAACGAGGGGAACAGGCCCTCGGTGATGGCGGTGAAGGTGCGCTTTTTCGCGTCCAGAATCCATATCTGCCACTGCCCGTCCATCGAGTTGAAGCGGCTGAAGGCGAGGAATTGCGAATCCGGCGACCACGAGGGATGGATGTCGTCGTCGGTCGTCCGGGTCATCTGCTCGGGAGACGAACTGGCGGGCGCGTCCAGCGGGCGCAGCAAGAGGCTCCAGTTGCCGTAGCGGTTCGAACACCAGGCGAGCCAGCGGCCGTTCGGGCTGACGGCCGGCATCATGTCGGCCATGGTGCCGTCGGTCAGGAGCGTCCACGCCTTGCTGTCCACATCCTGCATGGCGAGCTTCGGGTTCTTGGACATGCGGGTGGTGGAATAGAACATGGTTTTGCCGGCCGGGTCGAGGGTGACGTTGTGGTCGCCGCCGGCGGGGGAGAAGGTGTTCTGGGTCAGGCCGTTCAACAGGCCGGCGCCGTGCAGGCGCTGGTCCAGCGTGTTCGGGTTGTACAAGCCTTCCACCGATTCCCTGCCGCTGATGTTGACGCCCATCTGGGCTTTCTGGATCGGGTTGGCGGGATCGTGGTCGGGATACTTTTCGCCGTATTTCCAGCGCGCCTCGAGGGCGCCGCCGTCGAACGGGTTGTAGTCGTCGTAGCGGGGCGTCATTTCCGACGGGTACGGGCTGGCGCCCGGCGGGGTGGACGCGGAGGCGCGCTTGTCGCTGGTGGACCAGCCCATCGTCGGCCACTGGCTTCCGCCCGGCGCTTGGCCGCTGCCGACCGTGGTGCCGGACCGGACTTCTTCGCTGCCGCCCTGGAACGGCATGGTGCAGCCCGGCAGCGCCATCGGCAACGCCACCGCCATTGTCACCGCCAAACTTGCCGCGAGTTTCTTGAGCACGGCTGTCCTCCCTATCAGATGGAAACCGCAAAAGAGCGCCGCCCCGGACAACAAGCCGCATCGTACCCGGAGCTTTTTTCGAAAAAATTTCCCGTGTCCGCTATGCCAACCGACATGCCGACAATAGCCCATTCCTTTTTTTTATCGGCCGGAAGCGGCGGCACACTTCAGCCATAATGCGGGGCAAACCATTTTGCCAACGGCATGGCGGTTTTGGGCATGGGCGTCGGAACGGGGTTGACGGCGCCGCGGGCGCCTGGCGGCCGGGAACCGCCTTCGGGTCCGGATAATCATAACTACTATAATTTTGGCAAGTTATGCTTATCGGAATCCGCTCTAAAATCGTAGAAAGTGAGACATTTTTGGTCAAACTTTTCTGACGGTGAACCGACATTACTATTGATTTGCCGTTTCTTTGGAGGATATGCCATGCGATTGCGTTCCCTATTTTTTGCCGGGTTGTTTGCCGTCGCCGTGTTGCCGGTTCTTGCCGGCCGTGCCGGAGCGATGGAATACCATATAGGAGCGGGGACGACAGGGGCCGGGTATTACGCCACCCTGGAGGCTCTCCGCACCAGCGTTACCCTGCTGGACGGCGACATCATAACGCTTCATGACAACGACTCGTCGCTGACGCGGGCGATTTCCCTTCCCGGCAACGTCAAGGTGACAGTCCGTTCGGCTTCGGGAGGCACCTACACCATATCGGGCGGCGGCAATCTCGACGCATTTTTTGAAACGCAACTGTTCGCCACCCAGTCGCAGTTGGTTGTGGAGAATGTCAATTTCTCCGCCAACGGCGCCGCGTCCGGCGGCGCCATCTACATATCATCGTCGGGAGGCACTCCGGCAACCCTTGACATCAATCATTCCGTCCTTAGCGGAGGAGCGGCTTTAGCCACTCCCATCATGTTGCTTGGCGATGTCAACGCGAACATCGCCAACGCAGTTATCGGCAACAACCGGAGCAGCGGACTATTCAGCGGGGGCATATATGCCGGCAACAATTTCGGACAAACACTCAATCTGAACCTGGTGTTCGACAGCGGCTCTCCCGGCCAGACGATTACCTGGGAAAAAAATATCTATACCTTTACTGATCCGGTGTCGGGCGAAACCTACTCCACCAGCAATGCCATTACCTTGAATGCCTATGGCGACATGAAAATGAACGTCGATGTGGCGGACGGCAAAAAATTTCTCCTCAAAGACAATATCGTCGGGTACGTGAATGCGACGGGCACCAATGGAGGCAGCCTGACCGTGACCAAAACTGGCGCGGGGCTGTGGAAAATGGCGGGTGATGCCAACTGGCTTAATTCATCTGATCCCGACAACACGACCAACAGGTTCATCATCAGCCAGGGCACGATGCAGTTCAGCGAAACCTCGCGGCTTAGAGGCAATACCGATCTGATAGTCGAACACGGTGGCGTTTTCAAGCCAACACTCAGCCAGGGCAATTTTCTTGAGCATCTCGACGATCAGGTATTTCAGGGAGTGGCGTCACGATTCACCCTGAATTCTTTCAAAAGCGAGGAAGGGGCAAGGCTGGAGGTTGGCAACGTCTCAACCATGTCCCCAATCGGCGTTTCCGGCAGTCCCGCATCGGGGGCATATTATAATATCATTACGCTGGACGGCGATCCCGCCGAAAGCACCATTTCCTCCACCATAAACATCAGCAACGATTTGATGCACGCATGGCTCGAAGTGGATGGTTCGAACATCTGGCTGAAATTGGATCGCGTCGCCAACCTTTCCAGCCTTCCCGGCGCCGGCCAAGGCATCGACTCGTACAGGCGGCAAACCAACCTGTCGGAAGAGGAACGCGACTGGCTCGACGCCATCTACCACCGTGGCTACATGACGGACGCCGACCGCGCCGCGTCG
>JAVBRW010000143.1:0-7083 GCA_031547475.1 Planctomycetota bacterium | reverse complement strand
CGATCTGCCGTAGAGCTGCCGATCCACGCGGTTCGACATGTGGCGCTCGGTGGCGACGACGTGCAGGCCGCCCAGCTTTTCCGCCTCGCGGGTCAGTTTGATGTCGGTGCCGCGGCCGGCCATGTTGGTGGCGACGGTGATTTTCCCCGCCTCGCCGGCGCGGGCGACGATTTCCGCCTCGCGGCGGTGATGCACCGCGTTCAATACCTGATGCTCCAGCCCCTCCTCCGTCAGCAAGGCGCTCAACACCTCGCTCATCTTGATGCTTCTGGTGCCGACCAGGATGGGGCGCCCGATGGCGTGGACGCGCTTGATCTCCTTCACCACCGCCCGCCATTTGTCATCCTGTTTGCCGAAGGTTCGCGGCCGCGACATGACGCGCCGACACGGGCGGTGGGTGGGAATGCGGACAACGGGAAGCCGGTATATCTGCCAGAATTCGCCCGAGGCCTCCAGGCCCGTCCCCGTCATGCCGGACAACACGCCGTAGAGCCGGAAAAAGCGCTGGAAGCTGATGCGGGCCAAGGTTTCCTTGGGCGCCGTCACTTCCACCCCCTCCTTCACCTCGACCGCCTGGTGCAGGCCCTCCCGCCAACTGCGATCCGGCATGAGGCGGCCGGTGGCTTCGTCGACAATCACCACCTTGCCCTCGTCGACGATGTATTCCGCCCCCCGGCGGAAGAAATATTTGGCAGACAATGCCTGGACGACAATTTCCTCGCGGCGGCGCGCGCCTTTCCACACGCCTCCCTCCGGTTCGGCCAGCTCGCCCAGCCGCCGTTTTCCCCGCGGCGTCAGTTCGGCGCTCTTTTCCGTCCAATTCACCCGGTAGTCTTTGTCCTTCGCCAGCGCTTCGGCGAACTTCCGGCCGGCGACGAAGGATTGCATGCGCTCTTCGCCCCCGCCCTCGGCGGAGATGATCAAGGGCGTCACCGCTTCGTCGATAAGCACGGAATCGGCCTCGTCCACAATCGCGTGCGCCAGCCCGCGCTGCACCACGTCGCCGGACGGCCCGGACGCGGCGCCCAGAATGTCGGAAAGGAGATAGCCGGCAAGGGTCCGCCTGCCCCCGAGCGCAAGGCAGTCGCGGAGATAGTCGGCGGCCACCTCCTTGTTGGTGAGGTAGGTGATGTCGGCCCGGTAGGCGGCTTGGCGCTCGGGCTGTTTCGCCTCCTGGACGATGGAGGCGGATCGGAGCTGGAAATAGCTGTACAGCTTGCCCATTTCGGCGCAATCGCGGCTGGCCAGATAATCGTTGACGGTGACGACATGGCAGCCGCGCCCGCGCCAGCCGGCCAGGATGGCGGGAATGGTGGCGGTGAGCGTCTTGCCCTCGCCGGTGGCCATTTCGGCGATGCAGCCGTGGAAAATCGCCAGCGCCCCGGCCACCTGCACCGCATGGTGGCGGAAGCCGAAAATGCGCTGCGATCCCTCGCGGACCACGGCGCAGGCGCGTTCGACATCTGCCCGCTTCTCCCGCCCCCGGCAGAACAGCCCGCGCAGCTTTTCCGCCTCGGACAAAAGCCGGGCGTCGGACAGCCGCGAAAACTCCTTTTCCATCCGCAGAACCGCGTTGGCCCTGCTCAGGAACGTGCCGGTCCGCAGCAGGCGCTTTTTGATCAGACCGTTCATCCGGTGCCAGAGATAGTCGAAGCCTTTGGGCGGATCCTCGGGATTGGTGCGCGCGGCCAGCGCCCGCCACAGGCCGGGATTGAAGCCGCCGGCGCTAGACATGGTAGCGCCTTTGCATGATCTGCCTGAGCGCCCGCCAGGCCTGTTCGAAAATCGGCTTGTCGTCGGTGGCGAAGCGGATAACCACCACCTGCCCCATCAAAAGCGACCAGCCGGAAGCGCCGGCGATATCCACCTTGATTTCGAAGACGTGTTCGGCGCTGGTCGCGCCTTCCGGATCGTCCATGTCGACCGCCGTCTCCCCCCCGGCCGGAAAGCCGAGCGCGGGCGTGGGCAGTTCTTTGCGGCCGGCCGGAAGGATTTGGCTGATATGCCCGGTCGTCCGCAGATCCGGCCGTCCCTTCACCATCAGTTCGATATCCTTCCGGGCGCCGGTCATCAGGCTGACCGCTTCGTTCTGGCCCGGGAAGGATCGGATCTGCATCCGATCCAGATTCAGCACTTCGCCGAGGCGCTGGCCTTGTTCAATATACATGCCGATGAAGTTGGCAAGGCGGGGAGCGACCCACAGGCCGTCTTGCGCCGCCCTGACCAGCAATTCCCGCCGCAGCCGCTCGACCCGCGCTTTTTCCTGGCGCACGGCGGCGAGCAATTCCACCATGGCCTGGGCCTCGGAAGGGTTGGTGGCTTCCGCCATTCTGAGGCGCGCCTGGATTTCCTTTTCCCGCGCGTTCAGTTTTCGCCATTCGCTCTCGAGAGCCGGGTTTTCGAGCACGGCCACCACCGTCTCCCCGCCCACCACCGGCGAATCGGACGGCAGAACCTCCCGCAGGAAACCCGGGCTTCCGGCATGGACGCCCTCGTCCGCCCCGGCCTCGGCGACGCCTTCGATGCGGAAGCGATCCGGCACCGGCGTGGCGGCCACCGGCCAGCCCACGGCAAGGAATGCCGCCAGAGTCGTGCCGACGGCGCGGAGGCGCACTTTCGCCAGTTCGGGGCTGGTGATCAGGTAACGGCACAGCTTGTAGGCCGGAAGCGCGAACCACATGGCCAGGGAGACGGCGGCCATCGCCACGCCGGCGAAAAAGGCCAGTTCGGACACGACCAGAAGTATGCCGGCGAGGAGGAACAGCCGGTACAGTGTGGACGCCAGGTAATACGCGGCGAAGAATGCCTTCTCCCGCGCGCCCTTGGCGGAATGGCGGGCGGCGGCGACGCCCCATATGTGGCGCTTCACCAGGTAATGCATGTATTGCTGGGCGCGGGTGGCGAGGTTGGGCATTTCCAGCAGATCGCACAGCGCATAATAAGCGTCGTAGCGCAGCAGCGGATTGCCGTTGAAAAGAACGGTGGACACCCTCGCCACGAACATCAGGTTGTAGGCCACGGCATGGACGGCGCTGCCCACGCCGGTCGCCGCCCACACCATGGCGGCGACGGCGGCCAGCGCCAGCTCCGCCCACACGCCGGCGGCCGCGACCGCCATGCGCCGCCACTTGCTCCGGAAAGCCCACGAACTGGAAGCGTCCACATACGGAGCGGGCGTGAGCACCAGGAGCATTATGCCGACATCATGGACCTGCCCCGCATCCCCTTCCCGCCGGCCAAGCATCTTGCAGGCGAAGCCGTGGGCCGCTTCATGGAGCGCCTTGGCCAGCACAAAGGCGGCGTAAAGGAACGGAAGATTGCCGACGCCGAGTATGCTCGACGTCTGGTCGAAAAGCTCGCCGCCCCTTCCGGCAAGGCTGGACAAGCCAATCAGGACAAGGCCCAGCCAAACGGCAAGCCCGGGCCAGCCGAAAGCCCAGCCGGCGAATCCGGCCCAGCGGTTGAGGAACGCGTCGGGATCCCATAGGCGGAAACGGGGAAACAGGAACCCCATGGCGGCGGACTGCATTTCCCGGCTTCGGCGCTTGCGGAAACGGTTGAACAAATTTTCGGCGTCGGGAGGCAGATTGGCCTGGATAAGGTTCGACTGGTACAATTGGCCCAGAAGCTGGATTGCCTCCCCCTGGGTGGGGGCGTCGTCGCCATACCTGTCGTTGGCGATGCGCCAGGCATCGGCGACGGTGCGCTTGCCGTTCAGGAGGGCGACGAAGGCGTAGCCCGCGTCCTCCAGGCGGAAAAACTCCTGGTTCACCGGCGACTGGAGTATGTGCCAGCTCCGTTCGCGGAAAAACTGCTTGTGGGTGCGCACGGCGGGTATGAGGCGCATTTTGAGCCCCGCCACCCGGTACCAGTGTTCGCTGAATGTGCTCCGCTGCTTCGCCATGGCCCGCTCACATCCACAATTTCATGCGGAGCCAGTTGACGGCCCGCCGCGTCCATATCTCGACCAGCGGCCGATCGTCCACATGGACTTTCGCCACGCCTTCCAGCCCGGGGCGGAGCCACTCCGGCGGCTCCGGCAGCCTGACCTGGACGCGGAACACGTTTTTCTGTTTCACCATCTCGGCCATGGGGGTGATGCGCTCGATGCGGAAGCGGATTTTCTCGTCCGGACGGCCGGCGGCGGCCATCTCCCCTTCCTGGCCGACGCGGATGTCGGAAATGTCCTCTTCCGGAACGTAGAGATCCGCTTCCATGTGCGAAAGCGGAGCCACTTCGAACAGCGCCTCGCCCTGCTTGACCGGCGCGCCGATTTTCTTCGTCCAGTCGCCGGAAAGCGCCACCCCGGATATCGGGGCGAAAATCTTGGCATGCCCGATCTTTTCCTCGAGCAGGCTGGCCTCGGCCGCCGCCTGTTCTGCCTTGGCTTCGGCGACCTGCGATTCGGCCAGCTTGTTGTCGCGGCGCGCCAGCGCGGCCTCTTTCTCGTGGCTGCGCTGCTCGGCGCGGCGCATGGCGAGGAGCGAACGCAATTCCGACGTTTCCAGTTCCGCCATCAGCGTTTCGCCGCCCGCCAGCATCTCGCCCGGGCGCACGGGCGCCGCCAGTATGAATCCTTCGAACGGCGCCGCCACCACCCGCTGTTCCATCGGCTGGCTGACGAAGGTGGCGTCGACCTTGTATTCGCCCCGGGCGACGCACAGCCAGGCCGCGCCCGCCATGCAGGCGAGAGCGCCCAGCTTGCCAAGCGTGTGTTTCGGCCCCAGCAGCCACCCGGCCTTGTCCATAATCCATCCGCCCAGCCGCGCGCCGAACCAGCGATCATGCCGGCGCAACTCCGCCAGCCGGGGCGCCACCAGTTCGCCGATCAGCCGCATCTGCTTCAGCTCCCGGGCGTCGGGCGATTCGGCGGGGCCGCGCTCCAGGTTCAGCGCGGCGAAAACCTTGTCCTTGTAATGCAGGGGCAGGGTGACGACGCACCCCGATCCGAACTGGCGCGAAAGCTCGCCGGCGGCCCGGCTGACGCCGGTGAAGCCGGGCGGCTCCGGGTGGATGGTTTCGGTGTCCTGATCGAGGCATTCCTCCATCGCCACCTCGATGGCCCGCACCAGATCCATCCCTTTGCCGATTTTTTCGGTATGGCTCATGGCGGCGAGCCGGACATAGCGGCCTTTGAGGAAACCGATGGACACGCGGTCGCAGGCGAAACGGCTGGCCATTTCGTTGCACAGCGCCATGGCGAATTGCTGGAAGCGGTTTGTCCGGTTCACCGTCGACAAGACGCCCATGGCAAGGGCGAGGGCGTCCGACGGATCGCTCGACTGCCGGACCTGGTGAAAACGCCAAAGCGAAGCGAAAAACTCGAGGTTTTGCAGCAGCGCGGTCATGACGCCGGGGTGGATGTCGGCCATTTCGAAAGCGGCGTACACGTTTTCCGCCGGCACCAGCGGAACGAGAAGCTCTCCCCGCGAAGTGCGTGCGCCGGTGTCCTTCACCGGCGGAAACACCTGGATCTGCGCTGATTTGCCGCCTTCGGCCAGGCTCTTGAGAACGGGATTGAGCCAGTACGGAAGCTGTTCGGTAATCAGCCTGGGAAGCGAACTCTCCAGGGTGGGAAGCCGATCGGGGCCGTTCCACACAAACACCACGCCGTTCCGGAGCAGTTTGGAGGTGAAGGCGGCGGTGAGAAACAGCGCCGCGAAATCGGGGCGCTTGCCGGTGAACCGGAGAATTTCGTCAACCACCGAGCCGCCGGGGAGAGCGCTCCTGTTGCCTCCCGGCGCGGCTGGAGACTGGGAGCTTGACAGAGACAATTTACCTGACATCGACGATTATTCCTACAACGCGGCATTTGCGGAAACCACATCCGCAAATGCCGCATGAAGTTAGGGTTACCGAACATCCGAAAGGCAATGGCGGAAAACTGCGCGCGTCCCTTTCGCCATGCAACCTTTTTGATCACGCGGCTGTTGTGGGCGCGGTTCCCACAACAGTCGCGCAGCAGGATTATTCCGAACCATCCATAAAAATGGCGACGCGCTCGCCCGCCCGGCGGTTGTCCGGGTTGGCCATGGTCAGCCGCACCGCCACCGTGTCGCTGGCCGCGTCGGCCACCGAAGCGATGAACAGGATCTCGGCCTTGCCGGAACTCCCGTCCGGAAATTTGACCGTCACCCTGCCGCCGACGGACAGCGGCGCGGCATAGGACAAGGGAAGCGGCACTTCTATCCACAACGGATCGCAATTCACCACCGACAGCAGCGGTTCCATCGGACGCGGCGCCTCGCCGACCGTCAGGACGAGATTTTCAACCCTTCCCTTTATGGAACTCCGGAGCGTGTACTGCTTCCTCTCCTCTTCCGCCTCCGCCAGCTTCAACGCCGACATTTCCCTCTTTTCCCTGGCGGCCTGCACGCGGTAGCGGGAAATAACCACCTCCAGCTCGGCGCGTTCCAGTTCGAGATCGGTGGCGGCGCCTTTTCGGTGGGCCTGATCGATCTTTTTCACATCCTGCTCGCGCTGGGCCAGTTCGGCCTGGGAGGCCTCCACCTCCACCATGCTTTTCGCTTCCAGGCGCAATTGGGCAATCCGGGCGTCGAGCACGCTGCCGTCCTGCTCGGCCAGGATGTCGCCGGGGGAGACATGGTCGCCGTCCTTCACCATGACCGCGCTTACCCGGCCGGCCACGTTGAATCCCAGCGATGCGTGGGAAGATGGTTTGCTGATGCCGTAGAACTCCATCGCCAGGGAAGACGGGGACGCCGCCAGCGCCGCCAAAAGGCAAAGCGCCGCAAAACAGGGGAAAGAACCGAAACGGATCCGGCGCGGTGATATTCGCGCGTTATGCGTATGCGATGTATTTTTCATCGTGGTATTATAGCATTCTCCATGGATACAGTCAATTCGCGGAAAACGGCGTTTTCAAGCGCTTTATGTCATTATCGGAGTTTTGCATACTTGCATTCGAACCGCGCGGTACAGTCCCGTAGCATATGCTTTGCCCGCTGGACCCCGGCTCAACTTCCCGCTTTTCGCCCGGGTCAATGCGCGCACGCCGGGGTGACGTTCGTGGGGATGTGCGGCGTTTTTTGGCGCGGAGACGCGTCTCCGCGCCAAAAAACG
>JAVBRW010000314.1:0-8608 GCA_031547475.1 Planctomycetota bacterium | reverse complement strand
CGCCCCGTCCCCCCCCGGAAAACCCGCCCAAAGTTACCCACCCCCCTGCGTGGTCCGGAACTCTCATTGTTCTTTCCACGGGGGCGGGCACCATGGCCCGCCCCGTTGATCGATACGTTTGACTGTGGTGGCAAAAACATCGCATTTCCGCTTGCGATCAACATGGCGATTCCGACCGAAGCGGGCGTCCCCTTGGAGAGCGAACGAAGCGGAGGGATCAACCGTATAAAATATGATGCAAGCGAGTGTGTTTTTTTGCGATCGCCCGCGCGTGAACGCCGCCATAGTAAATATATCGGAAGCACGGCAAAGGATGCGACCATGAATCACATTGGCGCCAACCCTTCGGAATTCCGGCAAAACCGGAAAAAAGTTTGCCTGGCGCAGGCCCGGCGCTAGAATGCCGGCTTGGGGTCGATGCGAAACGGCGCGCAGGACTGGAGAGAAATGACGCAATTCCTTGAATTCCGCAATATCGTGCAGGCGTTCGGCAAAGTGCGGGCGGTCGACAACGTATCGCTTTCCGTCAAGCAGGGCGAAGTGTTTTCGCTCCTCGGGCCGTCGGGATGCGGCAAGACGGCGCTTCTCCGCATCTGCGCCGGTTTCCAGCGGCCGCAGGAGGGCCGGGTCATCCTGAACGGCAAGGACATCACCGATCTGCCGCCGGAAAAGCGCCAGGTCAACACCGTCTTCCAGAACTACGCCCTCTTCCCCCACCTGAACGTCTACGAGAACATCGCCTTCGGCCTCCGCATCGCCAAACGGTCCCAGGCCGACATCAAGCGCGAGGTCGAACGCATGCTCGATCTGACCGACATGGCCGAGCACGCCTACAAGCGGGTCCAGCAGATCTCCGGCGGCCAGAAACAGCGCATCGCCATCGCCCGCGCGCTGGTCAACCGCCCGCAGGTCCTGCTACTCGACGAGCCCCTGGCCGCCCTCGATCTGAAGCTGCGGCAGCGCATGCTGGTCGAGCTCGACCGCATCCACGACGAGGTCGGCATCACCTTCCTCTACGTCACCCACGACCAGGGCGAAGCCATGTCCATCTCCGACACCATCGCCGTCATGAACCAGGGCAAGGTGGAGCAGACCGGATCGCCCGCCGAGATTTACGAAGCGCCGCGTTCGTCCTTCGTCGCCGCCTTCATCGGCGACACCAATTTCTTCGACGGCCGGGTCAGGGAGGTGGAGGGCGACTATTCCGTCATCGCCATCGAAGGCTTCGGCGACGTCCAGGTCTTCAACGACAAAAAGGTCCGGAACGGCCAGCCCGTGCACCTGAGCCTGCGGCCGGAAAAGCTCCGCATCTGGGCGGAGGAACCGGCGAAAAACCCGCGCATCAACATGGTGAAGGGCGTGGTGGAGGAAGTCATCTACCTCGGCTCCAACACGAAATACTGGGTCCGCGTCGGCGAATACCGCCTGGCCGTCTACCGCCAGCACAGCCGCTTCCTCCTGGACGAAAAGCCGATCAGCTGGAACGACGAAGTCTGGCTCGAATGGCACTCCGACGACGGCTACATGCTCGAGCGCTACTCCGAGGCGGACGAGGAACTCCTGTCCCTTCCCGACACCGAATACGAATCGGCGGACGAGCCGGCCGGGGAGAAGCAGGCATGAACAACCCGCTGGACAACCGGCCGCTCCGGTCCGTTCCCGCCCCCGCCAACGACGCGCCCCGGCGTATCGGGGAGCTTCTTCTGTCCCTGCCGTCATTGGCGTGGCTCACCGCCTTCCTGGTCGTCCCGACCCTGATGATGTTCGCCATCGCCTTCCGGCCGGCCGATCCCTACGGCGGCGTCGGACAGGGCTGGACGCTGGAAACGCTCCGCCACATGGCGAACCCCAACTACCCTTCCATCATCTGGCGCACCATCTGGCTGTCGGTGGCGGCGACCGCCATCTGCCTGGCCCTGTCCATCCCGGTCGGCTATTGCCTGGCGCGGATACCGGAGCGCTGGCGGCAGTGGGTCATGCTCGGCATCGTCATCCCGTTCTGGACCAACTTCCTCATCCGCGTTTTCGCCTGGAAAAGCATTCTCCACATCGGCGGATCGCTCCGGGGCTTTCTGGTCTGGATTGGCGTGCTCGGCGAGGATCAGCCGCTCCTCTACACGTCGGGGGCCATTCTGCTGGTCCTGGTCTACACCCATCTCCCGTTCGCCGTCCTTCCCCTCTACGCGGCGGCGGAGAAGTTCGATTTCAGCCTGTTGGAGGCGGCCCGCGATCTCGGCGCGTCCTCCCTGCAGGCGTTCGTCCGCGTCTTCCTTCCCGGCATCAGCCGGGGCCTCGGCACCGCCGCCATCATGGTGCTGGTGCCCTGCCTCGGCTCCTACGTCATCCCCGATCTGGTGGGCGGCGCCACCAGCGAGATGATCGGGAACAAAATCGCCCAGTACGTCTACACCGAACGCAATCTCCCCCGCGCCAGCGCCCTGTCCGCCATCCTGACCGTGGTGGTGGTGGCGCTTCTCCTCGCCTCGCTGTACTGGTCCAACCGCCGGAAGCAGGACAAGGAAAACGGCGGCATCGGGCTGGGAGGGCTGAAATGAAGCGCAGCTTTTTCCCCTACGCGACGCTCCTGGCGTGTTTCGTTTTCTTCTATCTCCCGTTGGTCGTCATGGCGGTCGGATCGTTCAACGACAGCCGGTTCGGCGGCCCCTGGCGCGGCTTCACCACCAATTATTACAGGCAACTCTTTAGGGATCGGGAAATCTGGACCTGCCTCGAAAACACGCTGATCATCGCCTTCGCCTCCACCGTCACCAGCATGATTCTCGGGACGCTGGCCGCCTTCGCCCTGCACCGCTACCGCACGCGGCTCCAGTTCGTCCACAACGCGCTCGTCTATATTCCGCTGGTGGTGCCGGAAATCCTCATGGGCATGAGCATGCTGCTGTTTTTCGTGACGCTCGGCGCGGAACTCGGCATGACGACCGTCTATATCGGCCACGTCACCTTCTGCGTCAGCTATGTCGCCATGACCGTGCTCGGGCGTTTGCAGGATTTCGACTTCACCCTCATCGACGCCGCCCGCGATCTCGGCGCCGGTTCGTGGACGGCGACGCGGAAAATCCTCTTGCCGCTGCTGGCGCCGGGCATACTGGCCGGCGGGCTTTTGGCGTTCACCCTGTCGCTGGACGATTTCGTCGTCACCTTCTTCGTCTCCGGCACCGGATCGAAAACGCTTCCCATATACATATTCAGTTCGATCCGCCACGGATCGCCCACCAAGATAAACGCCCTGTCCGCCATTCTCCTGGCCGTGACGTTCGTCGGCGCGGTGGCGAGCAGACTGGTCAGCAACCGGATGGAGAAAATGTCGCGGGCGGAAAGGAAATAGCATGGAAATCGGCGGCGTACCGTTGTGGCTCTGGGCGATATTGGCGACCGTGTCCATTCTCGTCGGCAGAGGCATACGCATCTTCATGGACGGACGGAAGACGCGCCGCGAGGACCAGGAAAAAGAGCAGCGCAAACAGGCCAAAAAGCAGGCGAAACACAACCAGACGCTGCGCAAAAGGGCGCAAAAGACCGCCGAAGAAAAATAACCGCGCAATTTTTCGCAAAAAAAATTGGTAATCCCATATTTTCCCCTGGTAAAATAAAAGCGGAGACCCGTTAAATCGCCCCATGCAAGCATAAAAATCCTGGATTTCGATTGACAGCCATTGCCTGCGGGCTATGCTGGTTCCGACCCAAAATTGCTGAATGGCGCCGGTTTGACAGCCCCTTATCGATTGCATATTCGACATTGTTTCCGCCTTGCACACTTCTTGGCGCCGCAGAAAACGTTTACTCGATAGAAGCACATCCAATCCGAAAGCGTTCACGGCCCGCAGCGGGCCGCGCACAGTTGGCGGCAATTTCTTGGAGGGTTTCAAATGTCGAAAAGCATCGTGAGAATCGCGCTGGCGGTATTGGCATGCCTGGTGGTCGGCCGGGCGATGGCGCTGGAACTGAAAATCAGCCACGTCCTGCCCACCAACGAAACGGTCCATGAGATATTGTTGCAGATGGGCCCGGATCTCGAGAAGAAGTCGAACGGCTATTTCAAGGTCAACGTCTACGCCAACGGCGAACTGGGCAACAACAAGGACAACATCGACCAGTGCCGGCGCGGCGCCAACATCGTCGTCATCGCCGACTGCGGCTTCCTGGCCGACTACGTGCCCGCCTACGGCGCCATGAACGGGCCGTTCCTCTACAAAAGCTGGCAGGAAATCGTCGCGCTGGCCAAGTCCGACTGGCACAAGGAAATGATGAAACAGGTCTCGGCCAAGGGCATCAAGGTGCTGGCCATGGACTGGTTCTTCGGCCCCCGCCACGTCATCTCCGGCAAGAAGATCATGGTCCCCGCCGACATGGACGGCATGAAGGTCCGCGTGCCGCCGAACAAGGTGTGGATTGACACCATCACCGCCATGCACGGCTCGCCGACCGTCCTGCAGTGGCCCGAGGTGTACAGCGCGCTGTCGCAGGGCGTGGTCGACGCGGCCGAGGCCCCCCTGTCCACCATCTACGGTTCGAAATTGCAGGAGGTGAAGAAGAACATTTCGAGCACCCGCCACTTCATGGCCATGATCGGCCTCATCACTTCGCAGAAGGTGTTCGATTCCATCCCGCCGGACATGCAGAAATTGCTGCAGGACGAGGTCGTCGCCTGGGGCACCAAGTGCTCGGAACTGACCGAGAAGCGCGAGGCGGAGTGGAAGAAGAAACTCGAGGACGCGGGCGTAACCTTCAACGAGGTCGACAACCCGGCCTTCGTCGAGGCGTGCAAGAAAGTCTACGACAACCCCGCCTGGCCGTCGTTCGACGAACTGAGGAAGAACATCGAGGCGAACAAGTAATTTAAGATTCATGATTGTAGATTTAGGATTTATTCCCGGCATATGCGCCTCGAGCGAGAGTAAATCTTAAATCTACAATCTTCAATCTTAAATCCAAAGGAGCCGTCATGTCAGAAAAGCGCCACCCGCCGCCGTCGCTGGCCGGCAAACTGCTGTTCGCGGCCAGGCATTTCGAGGAAATAATCAGTTGCGCCGGCATGTCTATCATCATTGTCGTCGTCACCCTGAACGTTCTTCTCCGCTACTTCCTCTCCAAATCCATTCCCTGGGCGGAGGAGGTGGCGGTCATCGGTTTCTCCTGCGTCATCTTCATCGGTTCCGCCGCCGTCTACAAGCGCCACATGCACGTCGGCATCGACTTCCTGGTCGGCCTGGCGCCGCGCCCGGTGCAGGCCGTCATCAACTACCTGACCGGCGTGTTCCTCCTCGTGTTCAACGGCTATATCACCTATCTCGCCTGGATCTACTCGGTCGAGTCGTGGGACAAGCCGACCTCCATCCTGTTCATCCCCTATTTCTTCGTCAACATCCCGATCTGCATCGGATTCGCGTCCATGTCCGTCTACGCCCTCCTCGATCTGGTGCGCCGCCACCGCCACTGGTACAGCGCCCGCGTCACCCAGCGCGCCGAGAGGAGGGACGCATGATTCTTTTCCCCGTCGCCATCATGTTCGCCCTGTTCGCGGTCAACGTGCCGGTCGGCTTTTCCATCCTCGCCGCCGGCGTGTCCTACTTCATGATCGCCGACACCTTCCTGCCGGTCGACATGGCGCTGCAACGGATGATCGCCGGGGCGGAAAGCTTTCCGCTCATGGCGGTGCCGTTCTTCATCACCGTCGGCGCGGTCATGAACTACTCGGGCATCACCGACCGCCTCCTCACCCTCGTCAACATGTTCTGCGGGCACTGGCGGGGCGGCCTGGCGCAGGTCAACGTGCTCCTCTCCACCTTCCTCGGCGGCGTGTCCGGATCGGCCAACGCCGACGCGGCCATGCAGTCCAAGGTGCTGGTGCCGGAGATGGTCAAGCGCGGCATGTCGGAGGAATTCTCCGCCGCCGTCACCGTCACCTCCGCCGTCATCGCCCCCATCATCCCGCCCGGCATCGGCCTCATCCTCTACGCCTTCCTGGCCGACGCGTCGGTGGCGAAAATGTTCCTCGGCGGCTACATCCCGGGCATACTCATGTGCGTCGCGCTCATGATTGTCGTGAAGATAATCGCCATGCGGCGGAACTACGCCCCGACCTCGACCGGCCGGCCCCCCTTCAAGGCGATTCTCCGCCAGGTCGGCGTGTCGGCGTGGGCGCTGTTCCTGCCGTTCGGCATCATCCTCGGGCTCCGGATCGGCATGTTCACCCCGACCGAGGGCGGCGCCATGGCGGTGGTCTATTCGCTGCTGGTCGGCTTCTTCGTCTACCGGGAGCTCAAGTTCCATCACATCAGGCTCATCCTGCTCGAATCGGTCCTGGGAACGGCCGGCGTCATGCTCATCATCTGCGCCGCCAATGTTCTCGGCTATTACATGAGCTGGGAGCGCATCCCCCAGACCATTTCGGCCAGCCTCTCCACCTATACGCAAAGTCCCTACCTGTTCCTCCTCATCGTCAACCTGTTTCTCCTGTTCCTCGGAATGTTCATGGAGGGGACCGCCTCCCTCATCATCCTGACGCCCCTCCTCATCCCGACGGTCAAGGCGCTGAACATCGACATCATCCACTTCGGCCTGGTCATGGTGCTGAACATCACCATCGGCGGCGCCACGCCGCCGTTCGGCACGCTGATTTTCGTGTGCAGTTCCATATTGAAACTGAGCCCGGGGAAAATTGTCAGGGAATCCATTCCCTTCCTCGGCGCCCTGATTTTCGTTCTCGCCCTGGTGACGTACTGGCCCGGGCTCGTTCTGTTCTTGCCCAACCTGCTGATCGGCAAATAAGCTTCCGAAAGGAGTACCGCATGCCCACTCCCGCCATGACCTCGCGCGAACGCTTCCTCTGCGCCTTCGCCCACCGCGAGGCAGACCGCGTGCCTGTTTTCGAATGCATGGCCAACGCCAAATTGTTCCCGCACTATATCGGGAAGGACAACTTCTATTCGGACGGCCTGCCCCACGTCGAACTGGCCCGGAAACTCGGTCTGGACAGCGCGCTCGTCCACACCGGCGGCTACACCAGCCTTATCCACCGGAACCACGACTGGAAGGGCGACGCCGAATTCATCGACGAGTTCGGCGTCCGGCATGTCGTCTCGCCCGCCTCGTGGCCGCTCGCCATGGCCGTGGGCCACAGCTTCGCCACCCGCGAGGAATGGGAAAAGACGCCCCGCCCCGATCCGATGGCGGATTGGCGCTACACCTGCATCAAGGACGCAATCGCCGCCTCCCACAACGGCCAGGCGGACGAGCTGGCCATGATCGCCGGCGTCCGCGGCGCCTTCACCGTCATGTTCATCGGCATGGGCTTCGACAACATGGCGCTGGCGGTGTACGACGATCCGGATCTGCTCGTGGAAATGTCCGCCTATTTCACCGATTTCTGGACGAAAATCGCCCTCCGCGACGTCGAACTCGGCGCCGACGCCATTTTCATCGCCAACGACATGGGCTTCAACACCAACACCCTGCTTGCCCCCGACACCATGCGGGAGATTTTCCTCCCGGACCTCAAGAAACAGGTCAAGGCCATCCAGGACGCGGGCGCCAAGGTCATTCTCCACTCGTGCGGCTGCGTCAACCCCATCCTCCCGGATCTGGTCGACACCGGCATCGACGCCCTGAACGACATCCAGCGCGCCGCCGGCATGGACATCGCCCAAATCAAGAAGGATTACGGCGACCGCCTGACCCTGATCGGCAACGTCGACGCCACCAACGTCCTGACCACCAAGAACCCGCCGGAAATCGACGAGGCGGTCAAGGAAGTGTTGCGGGCGGCGGGCCACGGCGGCGGACTGATCATCGCCAGCGATCATTCGTTGCACGGGGCGGTGCCATTTGCTAACATTGATCGCTTTATCGCCAAGGCGAAGGAATACGGGAAATATCCTCTGGCGTTTTGACCACACGGAAAGGAAGCGGCCATGTCCGGCATCGGCGACAATCTGGAAAAGTTGTTTTCCCTCGAAGGCAAGATCATTCTTCTCACCGGCGCGGCCGGCGGCATCGGCGCGATGCTGGCACGGGGCATGGCCGGAGCGGGCGGAAAACTCGCCCTGTGCGACGTGCGGGAGGAGGAAGTGAGGAAACTGGCGGGGGAAATGCCCGGCTCGGCCGGCTTCGCACTGGACATCCTCGACCGGAAATCGATCAAGGCGTGCGTCGACGCCGTCATCGCCCGATTCGGCCGCATCGACGTGCTGGTCAACTGCGCCGGCATCAACAAGCGGGAAGGCATACTGGACGTCGAGGAGGCGACCTACGACCGCATCATGGGGATCAACATGAAGGGCGTTTTCTTCATGAGCCAGGAAGTGGCGAAACACATGGTGAAACAGGGCGGCGGCAACGTCATCAACATCGGCTCCCACAACGACGAGGACATGCTCGGCGGCTGCTCGGTCTACGGCGCCACCAAGTCCGGCGTCGTCGCCCTGACCCGCGCCATGGCGGTGGAATGGGCGCAGCACAACATCCGCGCCAACGCCATGAGCCCCGGCCACATCCTCACCCCGCTGACTACCGTGACCTGGGAGCACCCGACCCGCTCGGTCTGGCTCCGCGACCGCATCGCCATGCGCCGCCCCGGCAAGCCGGAGGA
>JAVBRW010000042.1:0-8634 GCA_031547475.1 Planctomycetota bacterium | reverse complement strand
TGACTTTCCCTTTCGGGTCGGGAACGCCCAAAATAAGCACTTCCGAAATTTCCGGCCCCGTTTTCTTCGGGGGGAAATTGACCACCGCGATGATCTGCCGCCCGATCAGTTCGTCGACCGCATCGTTGGTCAAGGCGGCGCGATTGGCATCGCAACGCCTCCGGGCCGCGTCGACGTAATAAAATACCGGATTATATTATATACCATAAATGCCGGGCGGGAGGGAATATTTTGATCGGGTGATAAGCTGAAATAAATTTCGACAATCGATTGCAGGTTTCCCATTGACCGAGAGGGAGGACCACGTATAATTTTATAACGAAAATTTTCGCTGTATGTATTATTCTTTCACTGTATCATGATTTATCAAAGGAGAGTTTTATGAAGCAAACCGGTTGGTGTTTGGTTTTCGTCTTTTCGTTCCTGCTTGCCATGACGTGCCGGGCGGGCGAAGCGCAACCCGTCATAAAAGAATTCTATGCCGCCATGGAAAGCGGCGACAATCAGAAAATGGTGTCAATTCTCCAGCAGCTGTCCGATTTGGGCAATCCCGAGGCGCAGGCCTACCTCGGGCTGTTCTACCAGGAAGGTTTGGGAGTCGAACGCGATCTGAACAAGGCCGCCGTTTTGTACCAGAAATCCGCCGCCGAAGGCAATGCGTTCGGCAAAGTCGCGCTCGCCAGCCTGTATTTCAACGGCGTGGGCGTATCCCGCAACTACCAGAAGGCCATGCAGCTTTACCAGGAGTCCCTGACGGCGGCGCGGGAGAATATGACGCTTGTCGACGAGCGCAACCTCGACATCTCGCCCTACAAGAAAGGGCTCCGGAACAGGCTTGTCCAGGCCATCGCCAGCGCCAACTTCAACATCGGCTTCATGTATGAGATGGGCAGGGGCGTGCCGCAGGATTATGTGAAAGCGGTCGGGTACTACCAGCCCATCGCCGAGCAGGGATCCGCCGTCGCCCAGCACCGCCTCGGCCTCATGTACCTGGCCGGGCACGGCGTGCCGATGGACAACGACAAAGCTGTCATGTGGCTGAAACGGGCCGTCGACGCCAAGCTGAGCTCCGCGCAGTTCGATCTTGGCCGGCTGTATTTCGAAGGCAAGGGCGTGCCGAAGGATGACGGGGAGGCGGCGAGGTTGATCGGCATGTCCGCCGAACAGGGCTACGCTCCGGCCCAGAACGCGCTCGGCTTCTTCTACTACAACGGGATCGCCGGCAAGCAGGATTTCGCCCTTGCGCTGGAATGGTACAACAGGTCCGCCCAGCAAGGCTTCAGCGAGGCGATGGACAACATTGGCGTGATGTTCCAGTCCGGCAAGGGCGTGACGCAGAGCGACAGCGACGCGGCCAAGTGGTACATGGCGGCCGCCTCGCGCGATCTGGATTCCGCCCAGTGGCATCTGGCCAAGCTGTATTACTTTGGCCAGGGCGTGCCGAAGGACCTTGTCGAGGCGGGGAAATGGGCTCGGCGGGCGGCCAACCAGGGCTACACGCCGGCCGAATACGGACTGGGCGTGTTTTTCCTCCAGGGCGATCCGGCTAGAAGGAACTACGCCGAAGCATACCGCTGGCTGAAACCGGCGGCGGACAAGGGCCACGTGCTGGCGCAGAAGCTGCTTGGCGACATGTACGCCCAGGGGCTGGGCGTGCCGCAGGACAACGCGCAGGCCGCGTATTGGTTTGAATTGGCCGCCAAGGCCGGGAACGAGGACGCCAAAGCGGCGCTGGCGATAATCAGGGAGCGCCCGGCCAAGGTTGCCGAGGAACTTGTTTTCACAGAGCCTGTCATTCTCGAGGAGGAGGCGGTCATTCCCGAGCCGGTTGTGGAAGTCTCCGACGTGTGGGTGGTCAATGAGATCGACGGCGTGGCGAAGAGGAAGGCGGTGGTGGTGATGGAGGAGAACGCGCCTCCCGTCGCCCCCGTCGCGATCGATCGGCAGATCGTTGTGTTGGAGGAAAAGGAGATCGACTGGCCGATGTACCGCGGAGCGTACCGGATCACGTCCAGCGAGTTGATCGGGGCCTACCTGAACAACGAGATTGCCGCCGACAAATCGTACAAGGGCAAACTCCTCGAAACCGTCGGCCGGGTCGTCAAGGTTTCCAAAAACAAGCGGGGCGAACCGGTGGTCCTCGTCTCTCCCGACGGGCAGGACTACGATGAGGTGTTTGTCATCGAAGCGGTGGTGCGCCGCAACCAGGAAAACGAGCTGGCCAATCTTAGCCACGGGCAGATGATCTATCTGGCGGGCAAGTGCGCGGGCGTCCAGGCGCTGGCGGACGGCTCGCAATGCATCGTCCTGGGGAATGCGGAATTGCTGAAGTATTGACGCCGAGGCCGCGGGCCGTTGGGAATGCCGTGGCGCCTTGGCAACGGCATTGCCCCGACATCCCCCTTGCGCCGCCGGCGCAAAACAATATGATTGTCCCTTTGGGAAATATCCGCCCGCCCGCCGATAAACGACGGGCGGGTGCTTGATTCTTCCGCTCGGGAAGAATCGTTTGTCGCATTGCATAGGGGCGTTGTCGCCTTTGCGGTCTCGCGAACAGGCACGGGAGGAAAAACGTGGCAAAACAGCAAAAAAGCGTTGAATCCGTTCGGGCGGAATCGGCCGGAGCGGCGAGTGCGGGAGCGAAAACCCTCTACTTCGTCGTCTTCCTGTCCGGCGCCGCCCTGATGGGACTGGAAATGGCCGGCGCCCGGCTGGTCGAACCCCATTTCGGCTCCACCATCTACGTCTGGGGCGCCATCATCGGCGTGTTCATGCTCGCCCTGTCGCTCGGCTATTGGGGAGGCGGACGCTTGTCCGATCGCGCGCCCCGCATCGAAATCCTCGGCCTCATCCTCCTCGCCGCCGCGCTCCTCGTCCTCGCCGTTCCGCCCATCGCCCCGTATTTCTGCTCGTGGATGAACGAATTCCACGATCTGGATGTCCGCTACCGCACCCTTATCGCCTGCCTGATCCTGTTCGCGCCGCCCTCCATCTGCATGGGCATGGTCAGTCCGTTCGCCGTCAGGCTGGCCGCCAAGCAGGTGTCGCTCCTCGGCTCGGTCGCCGGATCGCTGTACGCCGTCTCCACCCTCGGCTCCATCGTCGGGACGCTCCTGGTCTCCTTCGTGCTGGTCGAACTCATCGGCACCACCGCCATCGTCTACGGCGTCGGCGTCGTGCTGGCGGCGGTGGCGGTGTTCTGTTTTTTTCACGGGGGCGGGGGTTTTAGGAAAGCGGGAACAACCCTCGCCGCCATCGGCATCATCCTCGGCTACTTCGGTGCCGACACACCGCTGACCCCTTCCTTTGCCGGAGACAAAATGGGCGAAAAGCTCCTGGAAGTCAAGGAATCGGCCTACCATTACATCACCATCCTCGACGGGCGCAGCCAGATTTACCCCTACCAGCTGCCCGCCCGCCTGATGATGTTCAACAACCTGATCGAGAGCGGCATCATGCTGGACGAGAAAACGGGCGAGTTGCCGCCCCCTCCGGCCCAGACCGCCTGCGGCTACGTCGATCTCCTCCACCTCGGCATGGTGTTGACAGGGAAACCGCCGAGCGACATGCTCATCATCGGCTGCGGCGGCGGCGTCGGGCCCAGGATGTTCAAGGAAAACTACCCGGGCGCGGTCAAGAATATCGATGTCGTCGACATCGACCCGTGGGTGTTCAAGCTGGCGGAGAAATGGTTCAAATATCCCTTCTCCGGCGACGAGGTCATCAAGTCCCACGTGGTCGACGGCCGCATGTATGTCGAGCAGCTGGCGGAAAAGAACAAGAAGTGGGACTACATCATCATGGACGCCTATTCGTCCGGCGGCCGCATCCCGAAGCATTTGATCACCGAGGAATTCTTCACCACCGTCAAGAACCACCTTACGGATGACGGGGTCATGATTATCAACGTCATCAGCTCGTTCGAAAAGCCGGCCCGGGGCATCGATCACAGCCGGCTGTTCCGGAGCGTGTACAAGACGCTGGACCGGGTCTACGAAGCGGACAAGCCGAACGGCGGCCACCTCTACGTCTTCCCCCGGAACCGCTCCGGGCAGGGCGAGAACATCATCATGATCGCCACCAAGTCGGGCATACCCGAATACGGCCAGCGCGATATCGAGCGCCGCTACCGCTCCATCCGGAACGAGTACCTGTCCTTCACCAAGCTGGACGAGGTCATTCCCCGGCAGTTGGTCGGCCGGCCCGATCTGTCGGACGTGCCGCTCCTGACCGACGATTTCTGCCCCACCGACAGCATGGTGCACCGGTAATGCCAGCCGATCCAAAAAGAACTTCGGTCACGGTCAAGATTTCCCGGGCGGGGCGGCGCGATGCCGCCCCGTCGGGCCATGATCCGGTGCTGGTCACCGGCGGCGGCGGCTTTCTCGGCCGCCACATCGTTGTCCGCCTGCTGGCGCGGGACGAACAGGTCAGGATCATCGGCCGCCGTCCCTATCCGGATCTGGCCCGGCGCGGCGTCGATTGCCGCCAGGGCGATATCGCCGATCCGGAGGTGGCGGCGCGGGCGGTGGAGGGGGTGTCCGGCATTATCCACACCGCCGCCATTCCGGGCGTGTGGGGCGATTACAAGGTTTATTACCGGGCCAACTACCTCGGCACCAAAAATCTCATCGACGCCGCCCTTGTCGCCGGCGTGCGGAAAATGGTGTACACCAGCACGCCTTCGGTCGTGCACGGCGGCGACAGTATCGAAGGCGGCGACGAAAGCCTGCCCTATCCGTCCGCCTACCTGACCCACTACGCCTCCACCAAGGCGTCGGCCGAAAAACTGGTGCTGGCCATGAATTCGAACCGGTTCCTCACCGCCGCCTTGCGGCCGCACCTCATATTCGGGCCCGGCGACACCCAGCTTATTCCGAAACTGCTGGATCGGGCGCGAAAAGGCCGGCTGCGCCGCGTCGGCGACGGCCGCAACCTGGTTTCGGTCAGTTATGTGGAAAATGTCGCCGACGCCCATATCCTGGCCCTCGACCGGCTTGAACCGGGATCGCCCGCCGCCGGCCAGGCGTATTTCATCAACGAACCGGAACCGGTCAATTGCTGGGACTTCATCAATCGAATAGTGACCGGCGCCGGCCTGCCCGCGATCACGAAAAGCGTGCCGTTCAAGATTGCCTATGCGGCGGGCTGGGTGTTTGAAAAAGCTTTTGATATTCTCGGCCGCAATGACGATCCGCCGCTGACCCGTTTCCTCGCCACCCAACTCGCGACCAGCCACTGGTTCAAAATTGACAAAGCCAGGCGCGATTTGGGCTGGGAACCGGCGACAAGTCTGGACGAGGGCATACAACGTCTCTTGCAAAGCCTTGGGAATCAATGCCCTTTGTAATTTCTGGTTGACAACCCTCCTGCTACGCGCTAGTATGACAGCAGTGGTTCAGAACATCGCCATCCCTTCCGGTTGAAACCCATGCGCACAATACCCAGGCGTTAACGCCGGGTTCTCTGGCTGTACCTATGCCGAATTTTCCGCCAAGTCGTTAAGCAGGTAAACCGGATTGCCTGTTTGCGTTGTTTCCTGTGAATGGAGCTGTCCCGCTTTCTTTTCCGCCTTGTGGCGCCAGGGATCGGGAGCGACCGTTCGCCTTCATAGAAAGGGTGCGATATGCGAAAGGGTATTGTGAAAGTTGGCGCTGTGCTTGCCGGCTGCCTTGCGCTGTGCCTGGCGTTGTCCCTGGCCGCTTTTGCGGGTTCTCCGAAAGTGCCGCCGGCGCCGAAGGCGCCGCTGATCGTCAATGTCACCGATGTCGGCGGTTCATTGGCCTTTATGCAGGAAATGTTCGACAAGTACCTGAGGGATTATCCGCAGTTCGTGTCCCGCTTCGCCTTTACCCAGGCGCCGGCCCCCGAGCTTCCCGGCAAGATCCGCGCCATGCAGGACGCGGGCAAGTCGGACATCGATCTGGTGCTGGGCGGCATGGACGCGCTGGCCGGCGGCATCGAGTTCGATCTGTGGGAAAAGCTCTTTCCCGATTTCGAGGAATATTTCCCGGCCGTTTTCGACAGCCTGCTCGACCCGGTGAAAGTGGTGCAGAATCTCGGGAAAGGCTACGGCATGGTCAGCGGGTTCATGTACAACGGGCCCTTCCTCACCTATAACCCGAAAACCATGAAAACGCCCCCGCCCACCACGCCGCAGGAACTGCTGGAATGGGCGAAAGCGCATCCGCACCGCTTCATCTACGCCCGCCCCAACAACTCCGGCCCCGGCCGCGCCTTCCTCGCCGGCCTGCCGTACCTGCTGGGCGACAAGGATCCGCGCGATCCCGTCAAGGGCTGGGACAAGACCTGGGCCTATCTCGAAGAACTCAACAAGTATGTCGAATACTATCCCGCCGGCACCGGCGCGGTCATGAAGGAAGTGGGCGAAGGCTCCCGCGACATGACCGTCACCACCACCGGCTGGGACATCAACCCCCGCGCCCTCGGGGTGGTGCCGAAGGAATTCAAAATCCAGTTCTTCAAAAACAATGTGTTCCTGGGCGACTGCAACTACATGATGGTGCCGAAAAAGCTGAACGAGGAACGCAGGGCGATTGTCATGCACCTGATCAACTACCTGCTCCAGCCCGAACAGCAGGCGTTCGCGTGGGACAAGGGGTATTTCTATCCGGGTCCGGCGGTGAAGGGCGTGACGCTGGACATGGCGCCGCCGGCGAGCCAGGAATTGATCAAGGAATTCGGCCGCAAGGAATACGAGACGATTCCGCAGGATTACAAATTCGTTCCGCCGCTAGAAGCGAAGCAGTTGATCGATGCGTTCAAGGTGTGGGACGAACGGGTCGGCGCCAAAGTGGGGCAGAAATAGAAAAAACGTTCCTGTTCCGGCAAAAATGGGTTTTGCGCAACCGCATCCGGCGGCATATACTTACAGTATATGCCGCCGGAGTTTTTACTGTCCATTTGATTGAAACGGTGTACCCGATGTCTACTCAGGAAAACAGCAAAGAAATAGGAATAACCACCACGGTGCCGGTGGAAATCATTTTCGCGGCCGGCCGGAAGCCGGTCGATCTCAACAATATTTTCGTGGCCGACGCCAACGCCAACGCGCTGGTCGCCTACGCCGAGGCGCGCGGCTTTCCCCAGTCCGCCTGCGCCTGGACCAAGGGTTTGTACGGCGCCATCCACAGCCGGGGCATAAAGGAAGTGGTGGGCGTGATCGAGGGCGATTGCTCCAACACCTATGCCTTGTGCGAAATTCTCGAGAGCGAGGGGATAACCGTCTACCCGTTCGGCTATCCCGCCTCCCGCCGCGCCGACGATCTGGAGGAGGAAATGCGCCGCTTCGCCGCCCTTCTCGGCACCACGCTGGAAGCGGCGGAAAAGATCAAGACAAGCCTTGACGAAGTGCGGGCGCTCGGCAAAAAGCTGTACAAAATGGCGGGGAAAGGGCTGGTGGATTCGGCCGACCTGTTCGGCGGCTTGCTGAACATGTCCGACTTTTACGGCGATCCCGCCTTTTGCCGGCTGGAGCTGGAAGCGCTGCTGGCCGAGGTGGAAAAGGAGGCCGCCGACACGCCGGCGTCGTACCGGCCCATCCGCCTGTCCTGCGCCGGCGTGCCGACCATTTTGTCCGATTTGTGGGATGTGTTCGAGGATTTGGGCGCCCGTTTTGTCGATCACGAAGTGCCGAGGCAGTTCGCCCTCTTGGACGGCATCGGGAAAGGCATGGTCAACACCTATTTGAAATACACCTATCCCTACGACGTTTTTTCCCGCATCAACGACGTCAAGGCGGAAGCGAGACGGCAGGGTTCGGTCGGTTTGATCCATTATGTCCAGTCGTTCTGCCACCGGCAGATCGAGGACAGGCTGTGGCGCGAACGGTTCGACATGCCCATCCTCACCCTCGAGGCGGACAGGCCGGGCAAGGTGGACGAGCGGACCCGGACGCGGATTGAAGCGTTTATGGAACAACTGTCCATGAACAACGCATAATGGCGGAAAACGTGTCGATCCTTGGGCGGTCCTTGTGGCCGCCCGCGTTTCGCGAACGAAAGCGTGGTTCCGTGGCTGGTTCGCCAAATGAAAGACCGACTATAGACGGTCAAGGAAAGAAAACAGGTCCTTGGGCAATCCTTATTTCAGTGCCATTCGGGACACACCCAGGGACATCTTTTCCCCGAATCCGGACGTACAAATAAGGACTTACGTGGACGCGAAAACAGGGGATTTTGTGCTGCAAGAGGAGGGTGGAAAAATAAACAACCCCTTGCAGAGCAAGGGGTTTGAAGAGTGGCCCCCACGGGGAATCCAATTGGATATTAACTCATTTTATTTCTGGATGTTGCATGTATAAATTCTTATCGAATACCCGCAAAAATACCCGCGCATTTTACACCTGGCTATTAGATTCCCGATGGTTCATAGGTGTCCGTTATTTATAGCAAAAAGATGGTATACACTCCAGCAATTTGTCCAGCTCGTTTGGTGGATGTTCCGGACAATGGGTAAAAGCGTCTCTTGAAATGCCGGCGTCTCCTGATCACGCGCGAAGCGCAACCGGTCGGCGGTGGGTGGCGAAAGCGGCTCCGCCGCGTCGACACACTTGCCAAGCCGGCATCCGGGAATGAACGGCCGCTATGGAAGCGGCGGGAAACCATGCCTCAG
>JAVBRW010000417.1:0-2624 GCA_031547475.1 Planctomycetota bacterium | reverse complement strand
CCACGCTCCAGGACACCGGCGTTGGCCTTTCCATCGCCATCGCCATCGCCATTCACAACATCCCCGAAGGCCTCGCGGTGTCGGTCCCGATTTACTACGCCACCGGCAGCCGCAAGAAGGCTTTTCTCTGGTCCTTCCTTTCCGGCCTCACCGAACCCCTGGGCGCACTGGCCGGATACCTGATTCTCCGACCGTTCATGACGCCGGCGATGTCCGGAATAGTGATGGCGGCGGTTGCCGGGATCATGGTGTTCATTTCCCTGGACGAACTCCTGCCCTCGGCGGAGCGCTATGGGGAACACCATCTCTCCATCTACGGGGCCATTTCCGGCATGATGGTCATGGCGGCCAGCCTGTTGCTCCTTTAAGTTGCTCCTTTAAAGTGTTCCAGAGGCGCCGGCGCCTTCCCGCCCCGAAGCGCGTAAAATGAAACTCCTTGCGGGATCGGCAGTTCCGTTCGGTCGACACGAAGCGGCGGCAAAACTACAAACACGGTCTAAAAGGCTTGCCTTTTGCCAGGCAAACCCGCAAAATAACCACTGCCAGGGGCCAATGCGCCCACGCCGCGCGCCGGGTGTTCCGGGCCAAGCCGAACTCCGCGCCGCGTTTTTTCCCGCCTGATTTTACGGCGCCGATGGCGGGGTGGTTCGTGGATTGTGCCGGCTCGGTTCCGGCTGGCGATTTTGTTTCGAGGATTTGCTATGCCAGGCATCAGGGTCAAAAATGGTCCCAGTCAGGGCCAGACCTTCACCATCGCGGAAAAGCCGCTGATCATCGGGCGGGACGAAACCTGCGACTTGTCCCTTCAGGACAAGGGATCTTCGCGTCAACATGCCGAGATTTTCAAAATCGGCGACATGTGTTTTATCCGCGATCTCGAGTCCAAAAACGGCACCTTCGTCAACGACAGCCGGATCGGCGAGGAAATGCTCCGCGACGGCGATCGCATCCAAATCGGCGGCACCGTCATCGTCTTCGAACCACTGGCCGGCACCGCCGCCGGCGACGATTTGGATTTTTCCGAGGATGAACTGGACGCCTTCTACGAGCTTCGCCTGGAGGATCTGACTTCCGCCAACGTCGGCGAAGGGGATGTCGCGTCGGAACTCCACCTGCGGGCGCTGTATCGTCTGTCCCGCCTGGTCGCCAGCGAAGAGACCGAGGACGGCCTGGTCCGGAAGGGCCTGGCCTTCGTCGCCGACACCCTGCGCGCGGATGGCGCCTACCTGTTCGCGCGGGATCCGCAGAAGGGCGGCATCATCACCCTCGGATCGCACATCCCGAAGGGGGGGCGCTCGGGCCAGCTGTCCCGCACCATCATCCGGAAAGTGCTGCAGGACAAGCGGGCGCTCCTGGTCACCGACGCCATGCGCGACGATCGCTTCTCCTCCAACGAGTCGGTGATGCGCCACAACATCCACGCCGTCATCTGCGCGCCCATGACCCTGTACGACGGAGCGGAGAGCGCCCTCTACTTGGCCGGAGACGATCCAGCGGTGTCCTTCAACGAATCGGAGTTGGAACTGGTGGCGGCCATGGCGGATCAGATAGGCCTGGCCCTGTCGCATATGGCCTCGAAGTTGCGCCGGCGCGAACACACCATGTCGGCGGTGCGGATGCTGCTGCGGACGGCCGACATCATCCAGCCCGGCATCAAGGCCGCCAACGAGCGCCTGGCCGGATACACCCGGGCCATCGGCAAGGCCATGGGCCTGGGACCTGACATGCTGGAACGGCTGCAGCTGGGCGCCCTGCTGTATAACTATTCCGACATGCTGGGCAGCCGGGGCGGCGAGCGGACTCCCGAGGAGCGAACCGCCGACACGGTGGATTTGCTGTCGCGGGTGAGCTTTTTCTCCGAAATAGAGGACATCGTCACTTATCAGCTCGAGCGGTACGACGGCAGCGGCCCCAAATGCTTGCTGGGGGCGGAACTGCCGCTGGAAGCGCGGATTTTCCAGGCGGCGCACGACATCGAGACGGCGCTGGGCGGGCAGGCGGACTCGGCCGGGCTGTCCCGGCTGGCGTCGGAGATTTCCGGCCGGGCCGGCCGGCTTTACGATCGGGAAGTGGCCCGGGGGGTGGCCGAGGCCGACCGCGCCGGCACCCTGGGCATGCCGCTTGACGAGCAGTGGCGCCTCGGAAAATCTTCGCTGATGACTTCGTTTTTGACCGAGGAATGACCGCCGTGACGCCCGGTTGTTCCCGTTTCCCGAAGTCGGAACCGCCGGGCAGCGCCGATCCCATTCCGAAATCGCAAATGGATTGATTACATGCCCGATTGGATAGAATGCGAGCTGGCGCAGATCCTGCTGGTGACCGAAAACATAACGAGTCCGCAGGTCATCGTGCTCCGCGAGAAGGAGGCCCCGCGGCGTTCCTTCATGGTGCATATCGGCCTGTTCGAGGCGCTGGCCATCAACCGCCAGGTTCACGGCGAGGCCATGCCCAGGCCGTTGACCCACGATTTGCTGATGACGCTCATGGGCGCGCTGGGCGGCACCCTTCTCCGGGTGGCGATTTCCGACCTGGTGGAGGATGAAGAGGGCAACGGCACGTTTTACGGTTTTCTCGTGGTCGGCCGTGAAAGCAGCGAAGTTGTCATCGACTGCCGCCCCTCCGAC
>JAVBRW010000098.1:0-3836 GCA_031547475.1 Planctomycetota bacterium | reverse complement strand
AAAGCGGGAGGTTGAGCCGGGGTCCAGCGGGCAAAACATGTGCTCCGGGATTGTACCGCGCGGTTCAAATGCGAATTTGCAAAACTCCAGTTAACAATGAACAATTATACTTCCCGTTACATCGCACCAAGTATAATTGTTCATTGACTCATTAACTCATCATTGTTCATTGTTAATTGTTCATTATTAATTCAAGCAGGCATTCCCCCAAAAAAATCACCATCCCGCATCCCGGACAGTATAATAGCACGCAAGCCGACGGAGCGTCGTCCGTCGGCTTGCAATTCATTTTCATTGACAGCCATGCAATGTCAACCGCTTATTTTTTCAGATTGACCATGATCCAGCGGGCCACGTCGCCGTTCTTGACATTGACAAGCACCTTGTCCTTGCCCTTCGCTTCATCGACAACCGTGCGGAACTCGTCGACATTGGCGACCGGTTTCCTGTCCACTTCCAGGATGACCGTGCCGGGAACGATGCGCTTGTCCTCGGCGTCGCTGCCGCTCTCGACCTTGGTCACCACCACGCCCGCGTCGACGCTTTCGGGAATGTTGTAGCGCTGGCGCAGGGTGTCGGACAGGTTCTGGACCGTCATGGCGAGGGCGTCGGACTTTTCCTCGCGGCCGCCGGACGAAGGCGCGGACTGGCCGCCCTTGCCGCCCTGGCGGGCGCGGCTGAACATGTCCTCGGGCTGCGGCTCGATTTTGATGTTCAGGTTGACCCGCTTGCCGTCGCGGATGACCGTCACCGGAACGGTGGTGCCGGGTTCGGTATCGGCGACCTTGTAGCGGAGATGCTCGTTGTTCCTGACATCGGCGCCGTCGAAGGAGACGATAAGGTCGTTCTTCTGCATGCCGGCCTTGGCGGCGGGGCCGTTCGGGTCGACGTTGACGATCAGGACGCCCGAGCCGTCGGTGCCGAACGCCTTGTTCACTTCCGGATCGTCCGGGTTCATGACAATGCCGAGGAAGCCGCGGGTGACCGAGCCTTTTTCGATAAGCTGCTTGATGACAGACTTGGCCTGGCTCATGGGGATGGCGAAGCCGATGCCGATGGAGCCGGAGCCGCCGCCGGTGGAAATCATGGTGTTGATGCCGATGACTTCGCCGTCCAGGTTGATGAGCGGGCCGCCGGAGTTGCCGACGTTGATGGCGGCGTCGGTCTGGATGAAGCGCTCGTAGTAAAACTCGTTCAGGTTCCTGTCCTTGGCGGAGACGATGCCGGTGGTGACGGACTGCTTGAACCCGAGGGGGGCGCCGATGGCGATGACGATGTTGCCGGGCTTTATGGCGTCGGAATCGCCCAGCTTGGCGATGGGGAGGTTTTCCGGCGGATCGACCAGCTTGATGACGGCGATGTCGGAGTTGGGATCGCGGCCGACGATTTCCGCCTTGTGGGTCTTGCCTTTTTCGAACGCGAGTTCCACCTTGATGGAGTCGGCGTCGGCGACCACGTGGTTGTTGGTGAGAATGTAGCCCTTGGGGTCGATAATCACGCCGCTGCCGAGGCCGCGGCTGCGCCTGGGCTCACGCGGACCGGAATCCGGGGACGGGCGGCGGAGCTGGGGGCCGCCGAAACCGCGCGGCAGCATGTCGAAGAAGCGTTCGAAATCGAGCGATTCGTCGCCCGAGAAATTTTCGTTGCTGATGACTTTTTCCGTTTCGATACCGACGACGGCCGGCCCGACTTGTTCGACGATTTCGGCATAGGCATTGGAGATCGCCTTGGCTATGCGTACGTTTTCGGTGTCGGCGGCGGGGGATCGGGAGGGGAGGAGCGCAAAAAGCATGGCGGCGGCCAGAATCAAGGCGGCCGTCCTCATTGCCATGCCCCGGATGTCAACTGTTTTTGCCATGGCGGCAATACGTTGCCGGGGCGCGAAATTTTGTTGCATTGTCTTATCTCCTTGTTTTCACTCAAAAATCCCATGGCCGCACGCATGCAATGCCCCACAGGCTAAAAAATTTTCCCGACTCGGGAAACATAGAAACGGGACCGGCGAAGGACCCGTCCGCAGATTCGCGTCTGGCGAATAATTGTGCGGCGAATTTAAAACTCGACCAAAAAGCCGTGTCTTTTCCACTTCCGCTTCCTTCGCAACCGGTTGACGTATTTTTAAAGCCACGTATTATATACACTCCCCGGCAGGAAGGCAATGCGGGAGAAAATCGATCGGTCGAAAAGACATCCCGGGATTTTATTGAATAAGATCCCGGTATGGACGATAATAGTTATGACTGTCCCGGTCCGGAAACCTTTGGACCGTTGCCTTCAGATTAATGTCGAGTTGGAGAATAGAGCATGCGCGCATTGTTGTTTATTTGCTTGACGGCCATTGTAGCCTCGCTCTTCGGCTGCCAGAATCGAAACGCCCAAAGAAGCGCGGAACCGCCGCCGCCCGACCGGCGGGGTACATTGTCCATGTATCCCCTGTCCGCACCCCAGCCGGGACCGGGCTACCAGGCGCCGCAGGGCTATCAGCCCGCGCCCGCCGGCTATTCCGGCCAGCCCGCCGTCGTCGACATGAGCCAGGCCTCGACCGTCGCGCCGATGGGCGATCCGCCGGCGGTGGTCGGCGGCACCTATTACGCCGGTACGCCGGCGGGGGGCGAGTATGCGCCCCAGGCCGATTATTCCGGGTCCGGACCCTCGACCTTCGCCGAGCGCAGGGCGACCAGGCCGTCGCCGTATGCGCCCGTCCTGACCGGGTCGTACCAGTCGACGCCCACCTATGCCGCCAGCTATTCCACCACCACCTACACCGCGCCGACCACCTATGCCGCGCAGACCACCTATAGCGCACCGACGACCTACACCGCGCCGGCGGCCACCACCACGACCACCTACGCGACCACCACCTATCCGACCCTTTCGTCCGCAACCACCACCTATGCGCCGCCGGCGACGACCACCTACATGCCGCCGCCGCCGACCTACGCCGCTCCCGCGCCTGCGTATACCGCCGCCACGACTTCGTATACGCCCTCGACCGTCAATTACGGATACGGAACCACGACTTTGGCCTCCTCGTCATACCGGGGCGGCGTCGAGGTCCTGAACATCGGCGATCCGCCGGTGATTGTCCGCGATCCCACCGGCCGCATCGAAAGTTCGAGCGGCCTGTCCACCCGCACCACCGTTCCCATGGTCCGGGTCCGGGGCGCGCCGGTCGGCTCGACCGCGCCGGTCGCGGCCGGACCGGCCATCACCTTCTCGACGCCGAACACCGCCACGTCCTACTCGACGCCGCCGGCCACCTACGGCCAGACCACCTACGGAACCACGTATTCGACCGCGCCCGCGCCGTACGCGGCGGCGCCGTCGCCGTATTCACGGACCACCACCACCTACGCCCCGCCGGCGACAATGGCGTCCGTACCCGGCGCGGCGGCGGAAGACGGCATCCGCCTGGTTCCGGCGCCCGATGTTCCGCCCGGCAACAACCCGAGCGATGTCGCGCCTTCGCAGTGGTTTGAAGTCGTCCGTCCCGGCAACGGCCCCATCCGCATCGGCCGGGTGTCGTCGACCTGCGTGTGCGTGAGCGTCCGCGTGCCGAAACGCCACATCGCGGCAGGCGAACGCGCGCTGGTCGAAGCGCGCATCGTCTCCCGCCCGCCGGCCAACAACCTGACCTACGGCATGTTTGTCAGCGTGCTCGAACCGGTCAATGTCATGCTGGATACGGATGTGACGATCAGATTGAGGTGATTTAAGATTGCAGATTGTAGATTTAAGATTTATTCCCGATGCAAGCGCTCCGGGTGTTAATAAATCTTAAATCTACAATCTACAATCTTAAATCGAAAGGTTTCCATGCGTCGCGCCGCACTCAT
>JAVBRW010000122.1:0-6380 GCA_031547475.1 Planctomycetota bacterium | reverse complement strand
GACTGTGATTTCGTACGGGATGGTGGTGCAGATATAGCCGTCGGCAGGGGCAGCAACGGTGACCTGCAGTTCCGGGGCGACAATCTTGATGTTGGCGGTGGATTCGGCATAGCAGTTGCGGTCGGCGCGGGCATAGGCGGTGTTGCTGTATTCGCCGCGAGCAGTGGCTTTCAGATCGACCGAGAAGGTCTTGAAGCCGCCAACCGGAATGGTGCCGACATTGATGACGATTTCCTTCTTGCCGTCCTTGGTCAGCAAGCCGTCGGGCAACGTGTCGGTGACGCAGACGTTGGTGGCCGGGGAGCTGCCGGTGTTATAGACGGTCAGGCACATCGGAATCAGGTCGCAGAGATCGGCGACGGGCGGCAAGGTCTTCTTGATGTCGACATTGCACTGCACGACGCGGGTCACGAGCGGCAGGGGCAGCTCGTAGCAGATCTTGGCGCGGGACATCGACACGAGGCACCCGAGCTGGGTGGCGCGGCCGGTGATGGTGATGAGCTTGGCGGTCTTGGCGGGAATGGTGCCGAGATCCCAATACAACTTGCCCTGGTCGTCGCGGCTGGACGGTTCCGGCTCAATCTTCTCGACCGCAAAACCTTCGGGGAGGCTGTCCTCGAGGTTGACGGCAATCATGTCGACCTGGCCGCGGTTGGAAATCTGAATCTGATAGCTGAACACATCGCCGCAAATCACTTCGCACGGGCCCTGCTTTTCGAGCAGGACAATGGCGGTGGTGGGCACGGTGCACGGACCGGGATATCCACACCACGCGTAAATAGCACCCTGCTTCTCAAGATAGTTCGCCGAACCCATGGCCTTGGCCGAATCGGCGGCGACGGCGGCGGAAATCGCCAGGCCCAGCGTGAGCGCAAAGGCCAATCCCAATCCCAACACTCGTTTCATAATGATCTCTCCTCCCAAAGACGTATATAACACACATTTAAAAGAATGTAAAACTCGACTCCTTCTTCTCCCCATATATAGAAACCCGTAAAAACACTACGGGTCAACGCCCTATAATGCCCCAAACCATGTAAAAGTCAAGGAATATTCCTTCCGATATTTTTCCCGAAAAATGCCGATTTTCTTTCCTGCAATCATAAGACATTCTTCCCGCTACCTTTAAATCGACAGAAAATCGCACTTTCCTCCAAAAAAAACTGCGCTTTTTTGCGGACATTGAAGGAATATTTTATCGGAAACCTTGGCCTCCCCGATGCAAATTTCCCCCACTGACGATCTTTCGCGAACTTGGGCGCGAATTGATGGATACACCATGCAATCAACACACAACTTATTCATCTAAATTTCAAGGGGTTAAAAGACTCGAACTTCCATTCCCGACACTAAAAGTTCAGCCCCATCCGCACGCCGAAAAAGTTGCCGTTCCTTTTTTCCGACAATTCGCCCCGAATTTCCCTTCTAAACCATTCATGGCCATATTCCGCCAGAATGAACAGGCCGGTCGAGAACATATACCTGACATTCAGCGTCAATTTGTAATAGTCGTCGACCGTTTTTTTGCCGTCCGGATCCTTTATGCGCAAACCCTCGGCCATACCGCCCACCCGCCAGGCGTCGGCGAACTCCCGGGCCGCGCCCGCCTGCCAGGTCGAGGTATCGTAATTTTTTGAAAAATTCCAGTCCCAGCCCTTCTGGTATTCGCCGAAAATCCGCCACGGGCCCGGTCGCCAGTCGAAGCCCAGCGACAACGCATACGCGTCGCTCCGCGCTTCCGCCCCGGCCGGCAAATCGCTCCGCCAGGCGGTCCGGCCCATGGCGCTCGAGTGGGCGGCCATGGCCGACGCCTCGATGGTCAAATCCTCGACGGGCCGGAGCCAGGCGCGGCCGGCGAAACCGATGTCGGAGCCGGAAACACCGCGCCAATCGCGTTCGCCGAGACGCGCCCGGTAATCGCCGCAACCGGGCTGGAAGGCGGCAATCTCCACCCGCCAGCGCTCATCCCATTCATACGCCGCGCCGGCCAGGAACGCTTGTTCGAACTGCCCCGGACGCATGGGCGGCAGCGGCCGCCCGTCCGGCCTGCCGTGCGCGGTGGCGTCGGCCGGCGGATCGATTATGTATATGCGGCCCTCGGGCGTATCGACCCGGTTGGCCGAATGGTGGTAGCTTTGCAGCATTCCGAGCGCCACGTCCTGCCCGTACGGCGCGCGGCCCTTTCCCGCGAAGAATTCCAGCCCGGTGCCGCCCACCGCCCGCATGACCAGCATGGCTTCGGCCAGCACTTCGCCGTCGGGGCGGCAGTTGTCGGCGCTGTCGTCCAGATTGATTTTGAACACCGCCTTGAGATTCGGATGCATTTCGGCGTTGATTCGGAGGCTGGCGTTCCTGACGATGAAATCGGTCTCCCGCAGCTTGATTCCGGGAGTGATTCCGCTCGTGTTCATGGCGCGGAAGGCGAGATCGGCGCGGATTTCGCCGCCGATGAAGACAACGGCGTTGCGGCGGATCGACACCATGCCGTCCGGCGCCGCCTCGCCCGCGGCGAGATGGACGGTGGCAAGGATGAACATGGCCATCCCCATGGCCATGCGGCGGCTGATCCCCATCAGCATGCAATGCCCCCAATCCTTTCGGCGGGACGGCATCCGGCCGCCGGCGGCGACTACGGACAGCGCGCGAGAAAGGATTCCCCGATCTTCAACTTTTACCGGAAATCATTGTATAAATTGGCCCGCCTCATTGCAATCGGGAGGAGAAAAAAATCGTCCTGCGCACTAGAATGGCGATAAAATACGTTATCATCGGCGGTAAGACAAAAGATTCAACCAGCGGCGGATTTACTTGACAAACAGCCTTTATCGGTTATTTTGTATGGGTAATGAATACCGGGGGCCGTCATGCGCGGCCCGAGTTTATATTGAATACACACCTTGTGACTTGTTATAGTACGTATGGCCGATGGCGGCAAGGAGAGGGAGACGCACGACACCGACGGTATGGGGCTGTGCGGCTTATGATTTTGCGGTGCGGAAGGTGGTTTCGCGCTTCGTCTCCGGGCATACGCCCCGGGCAGGAATGAATCGTAAATCCCGAATCCCCGCCGCGGATCGCGTCAAAAAACGCCATCTTTGACACTTAGGCTTGTTTGAAAGGATGAGGAAGCCCAGCTATGACGCATGAGACAAAATGCATGGTTCAGGGGTGCGAGAACCGGGTGCATGCCAAAGGCTACTGCCGGAAGCATTATGGGCAGATCTGGCGCAAAGGGAAGATTTACACGCAGAAGGACCTCGGCGCCGCCAAGAAATCCGGGCTCAAGACAGCCCAGCGCGACGATACCGATCGCATGCGGGCGCTGGAACGGGAACTCCGCCGGGCGGAAATGATGTACAAGAATGTCATCGGTTTTGAAGGCAGGCTCAAGTGGCGCCGGGAAATCGTCGAGGTCAAGAAGGAAATGACCCGCCTCGGCATGCCCATCCCCCTGCCGGAAGTCGGCCAGCAAACGCCGGTGATGAGCCTCGCCAGCAGCTTTTAACGCAACGGACAATCAAATTTACCGACAAATCCCGCCGATTGGCGGGATTTTTTTGTGGGGCAACGGCGTGAGATCATTCACCAAACTCGTGGAGAAAGGCATGAATCAATTTTGGCGAATACCGTCCACCCGCCGCCAATAGACTGTCCATATGCGGCCGCAAGCGGGAAATGATGCCCAAATGCTTTGCCCTGCCCAATAATCCGAGCAGCCCGGTAACTTTCAACCCAAATGTCTCGGCGACTCTGCGGCCGTGCAGATCATCGAGACAAACATTGGGGATCCTGCATTCCAATGCCAGTTGAATAACCTCCGCCTCGCCCCGATCGAGAGAAATCTCGGCCAAAGGCGACAACGGAGAAGACAGTTGGCGCACTGTCAACCAGTCCGGTCGTATTACAGTACGGCTTCGCGCGATGCCGGCGTCCAGTTCAAGCCGGACCGCGGGGGGACAAAGAAAGTGAAAAGGCAATTGCCCGGCGATATCCAGTGCCTCGATTTTATCCAACAAAATCAACGGCCCCGTATTGATGACAAGAAAATCATTTTCCACGGGCAAACTCCAACTCGGCCTGCAAATCTTCCGGCCCAAGATTGCTCATGGGATAGCCGTGCTTGGGCAATTCGTATAGAAATTCCACCTTTCCCATTCCGCACAACTTGGCGGCCTGCCCAGCCGTGATCTTTCCGTCCATCCATAGCTTGGCGGCCATGGTGAACTTGGTGGTATCGATGAATTCCTGCGAAGTCATGCCAGCCATCAACAAGACTTCATTGTCAAACGGCACGGTTATAGACTGGCTCATTGCGGCATCTCCCGGAAATCAAAGGTCGCCCACGCGAATTGACTATGTATTATACATGTCCGGCCGTTCACCGCAACCCGCCCGGCCATTGGGCACACCGAGGGGCAAAACAAATGTTACCCGCATTTTCCAAAATCCCTGTTGCCATCCCGGCCCGCTTTCACATACTATGGGATCCATGCCGAACCTGCGCTGCCTCGCCATCCTTGTTTTTCTGCTCGTCTCGCTCGCACCGGCCCCGCGCGCCGGCGCGGCCGAGTTTGACATCGACGCCCAGCGCACCGTGCTGCGGCGGCTCCAGTATTGCCTCGACTGCGGCGCCGCCCTCCTGGTCACCCGCCAGCACCCCGGCACCCTTATCCGCTGCCCCGATTGCGGCCGCGAACAAGCGCGCCTGGCCGACCAGTACGTGATTACCCAAATCTACCAACTGTGCCGCCTGTGCCAATCGCCCCTCGACCCGGCCGGCCGCCATCCCGGCGAAATGGTCGAATGCGGCAACTGCCACACGCGCCAGACGCTGTCCCGGGACATTTTCCCTTCCGGCAAGTGGGCGAGCGGCCCCGGCTTCATGCCCGGTTTCCCGCCCGGCTCGTCGAAAAAAACGCTGCTCTATTCGCCCGAACGGGTCGACGCCGCCATCACCCCGATCCCGCTCGACGAGGCGGAGGACGCGGCGCGGCTACCCGCCGCGTTGCCGCCGGCCGCCGGCCGCGCGCGGCTGGACATTCCGCCGCCGCCGGATCTGAAAGCGGGCGCCCGCCCGGCCCCGCCGGCAACGGCGATGCCGAACGTTCCCGACGCCAGCGCGCCGGCCGCACCGATAATCATACCCGAACTCCCGAATCTGCCGCCGCCGCCGGCCGCGCCGGTCCCGATCCAGCCGCGTTCGGAAGCGGTCGACGTGCCGGCCGTTTCGGTCGATTTGTTCGGCGGCAAGCGCGCCACGCCGTCCGTTGCCGGTCCGGCGCGGGCCAAGCCGTTGAGCGGCGACATGATCGCGCGGGTCAACGGTTCGCCCCTCTACCTGGTTGAAGTCGACCGGGTGGCGGCGCCGGTCATCGCCCGCTGGCGCGAACAGTCCGAGCCCGGCCAGTCGGCCGAACTGTCGGCACGGGAAAAAGCGCTGCGGAAAGAGATTCTCGAACGCCTGATCGATCGCGAGCTGGTGGTGAAGGAGGCGGAACGCCTCGGCCACCGCCCCGACGCGGCGGCCGTCCGCAAGCGCGAGCAGGAACTGCTCCGCATGCTCCAGGGCGCCGACGGGATGGATGTGCGCCGCGAAGCGGAGCGCGACGTCATCATGGCCGACATGCGCCGCCGTTTCGCCGAAAAGCCGGTCGCCGTCAGGCCGGAAGCGGTGCGCGATTTTTACCGCCGCCACACGGATCAATTGCAGCGGCCGAAGCTGCTGGCTCTGGCCGAACTGGTCATTTTCCAGGATCGCGCCGGCCGGTCGGACGGCCGGAATTCCCGCGACATCGCCGCCGAAGTGGCGGCGGGGCTGGAGCGGGGCGAAAAGTTCGACGATCTGCGCCGCCGCCACGACGAATTCGCCGCCGCCGCCGGCATAGCCGTGCCGGAGCCGGCGCTGTTGCCCGAATCGGCCTATTCCTCGCAACTGATGGCGGCGGGAGGCGGCTTGCGCAAAGGCGCCGTGTTCGGCCCGGTCATGCTGGAAGGCATTGTCGTGTTCGGCAAGGTGGTGGACGAGCGCCCCGCCGGCCCGGTGCCGTTCGAGGAAGTGGAAAAGGAAATACGGCAGCGGCTCGAGGCGGAGGAGACGGAGAGGAATTTGGAGGATTGGCTGGTGCAGTTGCGGCAGCGGGGAGTTGTTGAGCTTTACGAAACCAATTAATGCAATTCACGATTCACGATTCACAATTTACAATTCACAATTAAGACCTGGAGTTTTGCAAAATGGGGTTTTCCTGCGCGGCAGTGCAGGTTTATCCTGCCGTCCGTGCCAATCCCGCTGGATTCCGGCTCAACTTCCCGTTGGGGGTGCAGCGGCTGTTTTTACCGCCGGAATGACGTTTAGGGGGGTGTGCGGCGTTTTTTGGCGAGGC
>JAVBRW010000046.1:0-5079 GCA_031547475.1 Planctomycetota bacterium | reverse complement strand
ACACGTACAGAACGAAAACAATTGGTTCGTTCTTTGTGCGGCTCCCTTTCGTGGGTGAACTATAGTGTGGATGAGTATATCGAGGAAAAGCGCCGTGATTTGGAACGGTGAATTATTCGTGTATTCGTATTCTTCCCGGTTCAACAATCCATAAGCGTTTCATAGGCGATTCGCGTTGTAACATGGCTGTGACTTGGCGCACCAATCGAAGCATGCCGCCCAGGGTGGGCTTGGGATGACGTAAAACTATTATGCCATGATACTCCCCGGGTGGATATTGCATTGTTTGGGCGAAGTCGAGGTCAAGTGTTATCAGGCACATGTCAAGTGAACGGCAGAACGCTGCAATTGTCTTGTCCGGCTCGCCGCCAAGTTTTTCTTCCACTACCGTGGATACCGTATTGCCCGCTTCCTCCAGCGGAACTCGCCAACGCGGATCGGCATTTTCGTCAAGCTTAAAGTGCATTAGCTTCAATCTCCATTGGGAGAATTCGCTCCTTTGCCGTTTTGGCTGCGTAGGCGAGGCAGGCAGAGATATCCTCTCGGGTCAGGGTGGGGTAGGAAGCGAGGATATCATCCGCGCTGTCCCCGTTGGCCAGGTACTCGAGAATGAGCCATACCATGATTCTGGTCCCGCGAATCACCGGTTGGCCATGACAGATATCGGGATTCGATGTAATTCTGTCGCCATAGACTTTATTCTCACCTATATCCATGCCATGCCTTTTTTCCCGCCAAAGAAGACTATGGGATTGAACCATTATAAAGTTTATTGTATCAAAAAAAGCACCCACATCTCAAGCATAAACGATTTTGCAGACAGCAGAATAAAATCCTCCGCCGAAATGAGCCGGCGGAGGATTCGGCCATCTTCGTTCATCGCGGCTTACAGTTGCGAGCCAAGCTCCTGCGCGAGTTCCTTCTTTTCCTCCAGCTCGTCCGATATGCCTTCCTTCCTTCTTTGCCGCTTGGCGAGATAATCGACCAGCAGCGGGCAGAGCAGGGCGGAAATGATGATCGAGGCGCCCACCTGGATGGTGGCGGCGCCGGCGTAGGACGCGAAGGACGGATCGACCGAGGCGAAGGCGGCCGGGGTGGCGGCGGCGTTGCCGGCGGTGGTGCCGACGCCGGCGCCGACCGCGTCCAGTTTGCGATCCTTCTTGGGCACGAGCAGCTTGAACAGGAAATAGCCCGCGAAACCGGTGACGAACACGGTCAGCAGGCCGAGAATGATGCCGGGGCCGCCGGCTTCGAGCAACTGGTGCAGATCGAGCCCGGCGCCCAGCGGGAACGAGAAGAAGGGAATGGACAGGAGAACGCCCGGCGCCAGGAACTTCTTGACCTGGTGATCGAGGTTGCCGAGGATCATGCCGATGAGGATGGGGAGGATGACCGCGATCAGGGCAATCCACGGTATGTTGGCCAGGCCGGCCATGCCCATGAAAGCCATCTCGAAGAAGGGGCCGTCGTTCGAGGAGATGACGGCGATGGCGCCGATGTCGGATTCGTCGCCGTATTTCGAGGCCAGCGCGGTGTACAGGCCGCCGTTCGAGTTCGACATCGCCGAGACGAAGGCGAGCGGGGTGATGCCGAGCCAGGTGTTGTGGGGGCCGAGCACCTTGCCGACGATGACGCCGATGGCCACCCCGGCAATGACTTTGGCGAAATTGAGGACGACGCCCTTCCACAGGGCGACGCCGGCGGTGCGGATGGTGATCTGCGCGCCGCTACAGAACAGCAGCACGCCGATAAGGGGCAGCGCGCCGTTCTTGAACAGGGCGGTGGTGAAACTGCCGATTTTCAGCGATTCGGGCGCGAACGTGTTGGTGAGGCAGCCGAGAACCAGAAACACCACCATGAGACCGCCCGGCACCTTGTTGATCGCCCTGAGAATTGGAACGTTGCCCATGCCGCTCTCCTTTCAGCCATCGTTATCCATGACAAGAAAACAGATCCGCTTCACGGTTCCACAATCACCCCGACCCCGTCCGGCACCACCGTCACCCCGGCATTCGGGTTCCCGACGATTTCCCCGGCCATGCGCATGGCCTCGTCCAGCGACGCGGCCCACTTCATGCCGAGATTTTCCACCATCTCCCGCGGCGCGCCCGGGCCGGTCACCATGACGACGGTGGCGTGCATGAGCACGCGGCAGAAAATCTGTATCTGCCATTGATCCGGCTCGGTTTCGTTCCGGCCGCGCTTCATGATGTCGGCCATGACCCCCGCGGCCGTGTTGATCCGCGAAAAAGTGCGGGCGAAATCCTCGCCGCCATGGCCGTCGGCGCACTCGCTGGCGACGATGATGACGCCGCCCCGGTTGCAGGTCGCTTCGGCGCCGGTCATGCTTTTCACCGCCTGGTACAGGTTCTGATCCAGCGGATAGCCGCCGTTCGAGGTGACGACGATGTCGGCGGGAATCGCCTTGACCAGGGCGTATTTGCCCAGAAAATCGCAGCCGGCGCGGTGGGCCGAATCCATGTCCCCGGCAAAGGCGGCCACCACCTTTTTGTCCGCGTCCAGCACCACGTTGACGATGTAGGCCAGTTTGGCGGTGCGGCCGGCGTAGATCATGTCCCGGTGGATCGGGTTGCCGTCGAGCACGCCGGCGCGGGCGCGATCGGAAGCGATGAACTCGGCGCAGTGGTTGGCGAGAACGCTGGCGCGGCTGGCGCTCCCCGGCAGCACCGCCTTCCGGCCGCCCGAATAGCCGGCGAAGAAGTGCGGTTCGATAAACCCTTCCGAAAGCAGCAGATCGCAGTCGAGAACCGCCCGGTTGACGATGCAGTCGCCGCCCGAAGGCAGGGTGCCGATGCTGACCAGCGATTTTTCATCCGAACAGTCGTGAACCAGGAAGCGTTCGCGCCCGAACACGTCGTCGCCGAAACGGGCGCGCATTTCCGCTTTCGTCATGGCGCGGTGGCAGCCGGTGGCGATGAGGATGAGGATGTCGGCGTCCGGCGCCCCTTGCCGTATTTCCTCCAGAATGAGCGGGAGGGTGACGCGGCTCGGCACCGGCCGGGTATGGTCGGCGGTGACGACGACGAAACGCTTCTTGCCGCGCGCAAGTTCGGAAAGGGGAGGCGTGCCGATGGGGGAGCGCATGGCGTCCTTGACGATGTCCCGCTCCGACCGATCCGACTTCATTTCGTGGAGTCGCGAAACGAGAACGCCCCTGAGACGCGATTCGTCCAGGTTCAAATTGAGTTGCGACTTGCCGAAGGGGATGGGGATAATCATGGTTGTCCTTTCGGACCGGCGGCGGCGGTTCCCTTGAACTGCCACGCGCGCAAAGTGGTGATGACGTCCTCGAGGTGGCGGCGCATGGCCATTTCCGCCGCCTCGGCCTGGCGGTTCGCCATGGCTTCGACGATTTCGAGATGGAAGATGTAGGCGCGCTCCATCGTGCCGGGAATGACGTGCACCACGTTCTGCTGGTGCAGCATCATGTCGCGGACCGACGCCAGCAGCATGGAAAGCGCCTGGTTGTGGGACATGGCGGCGATGGCGCTGTGAAAGTGGAGATCGTGACCGGAAAACGCCAGGCTGTCGCCCGCCTCGACCTGTTTCGCCATGACGGCGCACATTTCCCGCAGATCGCGGAGCTCCCGCTCGCTGCCGCGCCGGGTGGCGAGAGAGGCGATCTCCGGTTCCATGATCAGCCTGGCTTCGAGCGTTTCGCCCTCGGCAACCATCCGGTCGCAAATAAACGTCCCGTGTCCGTGACGGCTGGCGATGATGCCGCGATAGGACAACTCCTTGAGCGCTTCGCGAAGGGCGGTGCGGCTGACGCCGAGGCTTTTCGCCATGACGTCCTGCGGCGGGAGTTGTTCGCCCCGCTTCAGTTCGCCGTTCCGGATGCGCTCGATAATGAGATCGATGCTCCGGTTGGTCAGATTGTTGCCGGAATCGGTGCGCGCGCTCCGATGGTTCATGGTTTTTATTCGTCCGCTTCCCTGCCGCCAACTCTTTACGGCACTAAAATGCCCATATAGATGTGAATTCAAAAATGATATATCGAAAAAATCACGTTGTTTTTACGTTAAGATATGAAGACTGGGATAATGGCATTGTACCCCACGAATCGAGGTATGCAAGCGCGAATACAGAAATTTTGCCGGAATGCGATGGTTTCAGTGGACTTTTAAAGAAAATCAAACAAATCGCCGTTTGATTTCCTTTAATATTTCCGGGGGTTCTTTTTCGTCGGGAATTATTGTCTAGTCGGTCGTTTTAGTTGATCTGGCGAAAAAATAACCCATTGCAGTATAAACACTAACAATTTTCAAGGAAATCGGGCGGCGGTTGGCCCGATTTCCTTGAAAATTCGACTGGGCATGCAATAGATATGAAGACCTGTACGCGGGGAACCTCTAAAAAATGGATTGCGGCATTTTCCAGAGGTTCCCTTTGATTAAAACGGCACCCCGTATTTTCCCGCTCCCGAAACGCTGGCGATCCGGTCGCCGACCTTGGCGCCCGCCGTCTTGAACGCGCCCAGTTTTAGTTCCAGCACATACCGCACTTCCGCCTTGGACGAAACGTCGCGCTCCGACAACGGCATCATGTCGTACAGCTCGAGAATGGTCCCGTCGTCGGCCAGATAGGCGATGGTCAGGGGAATCGAGGTGTCTTTCATCCAGAAATGCATCTTCTTGGCTTTTGGGTAGACGAAGAGCATTCCGGCGTCGTCGGCCATGCCGGCCCGGTTCGACAAACCTTTAGCCCGGGCGTCGTCGTTGTCCGCCACCTCGAGGGTGAACACGGCGCTCCCCACCTTCATTTTTATCGAATCGTCGGCCAGCAAAAATATCGCCGCCGCCGCCAGCCCGGCAACCAGCGCCAGTCCGACAACGGCCAGCAGCACGGTTTTCCGCGATTTCCTCCCGGCGGCCTCCTGCGCTTTCTTTTCCCGCTTTTTGTCGCCCTTGCTCATTTCCTGCCCGTCTCCGGTTGTTCGATGTCCTTTTTGGCTCCTTGCCGTCCCTTCCCGGGAATGCGTCACGATTCCCAGGTCCGGAGGTCGAGGGACTTTTCCGACTTGGCGACGATGACGGTGCCGACCATGTCGCCGGTGAC
>JAVBRW010000132.1:0-11251 GCA_031547475.1 Planctomycetota bacterium | reverse complement strand
AAGACAGGCAAGGCCGACGCCAAAACGCTCCGCCTGGCCGTCGCCAACGCCACCGCCATCGCCAGCGCGGCGTGCGAAGGCGTTGCCCTCGCCGGCCTCGCCAAGCTGACCGCGGCGCAGGTGAAGGCGCGCGCTGCGCAGTTTATCAAGATGACGAGGCTTGGATAATTTGAACCTGTGTAATACGAATTGAAATATGTGTGTGGTCGCCCGCGAGCCGCCCCCTCACCCCAACCCTCTCCCCCTCACGGGGGCGAGGGAGAGTTGGTGGCCGCAACGGCAAAGTAGGAGCGTATGTTTTTCCTTTGCCGTACGCCCGGTACGCTCCCTCGCCCCCGTGAGGGGGAGAGGGTTGGGGTGAGGGGGCGGCTCGCGGGCGGCCACACGCGCATTTTCCGGACTGTTGACACAATATAAGCAAGGGAGGGCCGAATGAAAAACGAAATCGTGATCGGCGGCAGGCGCATCGCCGTGCATTTGTTCAACACCGTCGTGGTCGGCAGCGGCGCCGCCGGCCTGAACGCGGCCGACTTGCTGTGGAAGCGCGGCCAGAAATCCGTCGCCCTCGTCACCGAGGGCATGAAGATGGGCACGTCCAGGAACACCGGTTCCGACAAGCAGACCTATTACAAGCTGTCCACCTGCGGCGAGCAGGAGGACAGCGTCCGCCGCATGGCCGCCACCCTCCACAGCGGCGGCAGCATGGACGGCGATATCGCGCTGGCCGAGGCGGCGGTGTCGGCCCGCTGCTTTTTCCGCCTGGTCGACATCGGCGTGCCGTTCCCGCACAACGCCTACGGCGAATACATCGGCTACAAGACCGATCACGATCCCTGCAAGCGCGGCACTTCGGCCGGCCCGCTGACCTCCAAATTCATGACCGAATGCCTCGAGCGCGAAGTCGCCCGCGACGGCATCCGCGTTTTCGATCGCTGCCAGGCGGTGGAAATGCTCGTGTCCGGCGCAGGCGCCGACCGCCGCCTCGCCGGTTTGCTGGCCCTTGATCTCGAACACCCGGGCGATCCGGATCGCCGCTACGTTCTCTTCTCCTGCCGGAACCTCGTCTACGCCACCGGCGGCGAGGCGGGCATGTATGAGACGTCCGTCTATCCCCCCAGCCAGACCGGCGGCACCGGCGTCGCGCTCCGCGCGGGCGTGCGGGGCAAGAATCTCACCGAATCGCAGTACGGCCTCGCCTCCGTCAAATTCCGCTGGAACCTGTCCGGCACCTTCCAGCAGGTGCTGCCGCGCTACGTGTCGACCGACCGGGACGGAAACGACGCGCGCGAATTCCTGGGCGAGCATTTCGACTCGCCGGCCAAGCTCCTGACCGCCATTTTCCTCAAAGGCTACCAGTGGCCGTTCGATCCGAGGAAAGTCGAAAACCAGGGATCGTCCCTCATCGACATCCTGGTCTATCACGAACGGGTGAACAAGGGCAGGCGCGTTTTCCTCGATTACCGCCGCAACCCTTCCTGCGCCGAAACCGGCGGCATGATGGATTTCGGCAGGGTCGAGGGCGAAGCGCGCGAATATCTGGAAAACTCCCGCGCCCTCCTCCCGACCCCCATCGAGCGTCTCGCCCTGATGAACCCGGCCGCCATCGAGCTGTACAAAAACAACGGTATCGACTTGGCGGGCGAACTACTGGAAATCGCCGTCTGCGCCCAGCACAACAACGGCGGCCTGGCCGGCGACAAGTGGTGGCAGAGTAACGTCCCGGGCATTTTCCCCATCGGCGAAGTCAACGGCGGCCACGGCATTTACCGCCCGGGCGGCAGCGCGCTGAACGCCGGGCAGGCGGGCGGCGGGCGGGCGGCCGACTACTTCATCCATCGCGGCGCCGGCGATCCGCTGTCCGCGGCGGAATTGAAAAACGCCTGTGGCGCAGCGCTGGACAAGGCGGTGGAGTTCAGCGAAAGCGCTCTCGTCCGGGGCGGCGCCGACATCGACATCGAAAAGGAAATCAAAATTCTCCGGAGCCGCATGTCGAATTACGGCGCCCATATCCGCTCCGCCGAGGGCGCGACGAAAGCCCTGGCCGAGGCGGAGGAGCAGCTCGACAGCCTGCTCCGGGGCGCGTCGGTGTCGAAGCCGTCCCGGCTGGGGGCCTTCCACAAGCTGCTCGATCTGGCCGTCTGCCAGTACGCCTACCTGTTCGCCATCAAGGATTATATCGAACAGGGCGGCGGCAGCCGGGGTTCGTACCTGGTGCAGAACGCCGCCGGCATCAAGCCGGGCGACAAGCTTCCCGACGCGTTCCGTTTCTCGCTGGACGACGGATCGAAAGCGAAAAAGATTCAGGAAATCCTGTACGAGAACGGCCGGTGCCGCGCCGAGTGGCGCGACATCCGCCCCATGCCGCCGCTGGACGAGTGGTTCGAGAATGTCTGGCGGGAGTACAAGAGCGGGGAGATCTTCAAATAGAGTGTTTTGTCGCGCATCCTTCGATTCACCGCGGGACAGCAATGCCCCCGGCGGCGTATCCGGACAAAGGAACATTTTCTTTTGCATACAGTAATACGCGGCGGCGCATTTGCGCCATTGCGAATGGCGATTGACAAGAGCGGCCGCCGGGCGAGGGAGCATGCTTCGAAGGAGGGACAACCATGGCGCTGGAAGTTTTCATCATGTTCAACGGGAATTGCCGCGAAGCGCTGGCCCATTACGCCAAAGCGTTCGCGAGCGAGCCGCAGCAAATCATGACCTACGGGGAAATGCCCAAAGGCCCGGAAGGGTCGGGGTGCATGAATGGGCCGATGCCGGAGGCGGCGAAGAATCTGATTGCCTATTCCGGCCTGCCCGTCGGCGGGCAGGTTCTCATGTGTTCCGATGTGCCGCCCGGTTCGCCGTTCACGGTCGGCAACAATGTTTTCATAACCTACACCTCCGGCGACATGGCCGAAATCAGGCGTGTGTTCGCGGCGCTGGGCGCGGGCGGAAATGTGTTGATGGAGCTGCAAAAGACGTTCTACAGCGAATTGTTCGGCATGCTGACCGACAAGTTCGGCGTCAACTGGCAGTTCATCCATGTGGCGGACAAGAAGATGTGATGCGACTCCCGAAACATCGATTCGGCGTGAACGGGCGAAGCCGTTCACGCCGAATCGTCATTCCGGAAATGCCGAACGGACTTGCCGTCATTTCTGCCCGTAATAGGCGTTGGGTCCGTGTTTCCGCAAATAATGCTTTTGCGTTATGTACTCCGGAATGGCTTTTGTCCCTTGATCGACGGCCCGCGTCAGCGATGCAATCATCGCCACGCTTTCCAGCGTGATGGCGTTTTCCACCGCCGCCTTGGCGTTTTTCCCCCAGGTGAACGGGCCGTGGTGGGTCAGGACGGAACCGGGATATTCGAGGGGCGACAGGCTGTTCAGCCGGTAGTGCTCGATAATGGATTCGCCGGTGTTGAGTTCGTAGTTGCTCTCGACCTCCTCCCGCTTCAGGGCGCGGATGCAGGGGATGGCGCCCGGGCAGAAATCGGCGTGGGTGGTGCCGAAGCAGGGGATGGATTCGCCCGCCTGCGCGTAGGCGGTGCCGTAGGGCGAATGGGTGTGCGCCACGCCGCCCACTTCCGGCCACGCCCGGTACAGGGCCAAGTGCGTGGGCAGATCGGAACTGGGGCGGAGCTTGCCTTCGACCGTCTTGCCGGACAAATCGACCACCACCAGGTGCTCCGGCCGCATGGCGGCGTACTCGACCCCGGACGGCTTGATCACCACCAGCCCGGATTCGCGATCGATGGCGCTGGCGTTGCCCCAGGTCAACACCACCAGCCCGCTGTCCACCAGCGCCAGATTGGCTTTGAAAACTTCTTCGCGGAGATTTTCCAGTAACATCGCGTTTCCCCTTTTATCGTTCGACGGGCCAGCCGGCCTCGGCCATGCGTGTTTTCAGCCACCGGAGCGCACGGGCGGTTTCGCCGACCGGATCGGCGGCCTTCTCCGTCCACATCTCGACCAGGAAGGCGCCGCGATAGTTCAGCCGCTTGAGCGTTTTGAAAACCAGGACGAAATCCACCTCGCCGTCGCCGAACGCCATGTCGCGGAACAGCCCCGGAAAATCGCGCGTCACCTTGCGCGTTTCCTTCAGGTGCAGGGCGGCGATGCGGTCTATGCCGATGTCGAGTTCTTTCGCCACATCGTTGTTCCAGGCGGTGAGGTTGCCGACGTCGGGGTAGACGGTGAACCAGGGCGACTGGATGCGCTTGTCCCACCATTTCCATTTGCTGACGGAATTCATGAACGGTGTGTCCATGATTTCCATGGACAGCATCACCTGCCGCGCCGCCGCCAGCGCGGCCGACCATTCCATGCCTTCGAGAAAGCGTTCTTCCGTTCCCGCGTCGTGCTCTTCGTAATAGACGTCGTAACCGGCGAGCTGGATGTTCCGGATGCCCAGATCGAGGCAGAGATCGATTGCCTTGCGCATCATGTCGCGGGCGCGCTCGCGGACGGCGGCGTCGCGGCCGCCGAAGGGAAAACGGCGGTGCCCGGACAGGCAGACGGACGGAATGCGCAGCCCCGAGTCGAGGACGGTTTTCACCAGATCGAGCCGTTCGGAGCGCGGCATATCGAGGCGGGCAAGGCGCTCGTCCGACTCGTCGATGGACATTTCCACGAAATCGTAGCCGGCCGTTCGGGCGGCGGCGAGGCGTTCGGCCCACGACATGTTTTTCGGAAGGGCTTTTTCATAAATGCCGATTGGGTTGTTCATGGCGCTTTTCCTTGTCCGTCGATGTCGTCCGCCGCCTGGTAGAGTGCGACGATGTTTTCGGGCGGGACGTCGGCCTGGATGTTGTGGACCGTGTTCATCACATAGCCGCCGTTTTCCGACAGGATGGCGATGTTCCGTTTCGCGTATTCCCGGACTTCGGCGGGCGTGCCGGTCGGCAGAACGTTCTGCGTGTCGACCGCGCCGCCCCAGAACACCAAGTCGCGGCCGAACTCTCGCTTGAGGAATGCGGGGTCCATCCCCGCCGCGCTCACCTGCACCGGATTCAGCGCGTCGACGCCGATCTCGATGAGATCGGGGATGAACGGCACGATGCTTCCGCAACTGTGGAACATGATGCGCGCGTGCGGCGCCTTCTTTTTGATGAATGCGAACAGTTCGCGATGGAACGGCTTCACCGCCTCGCGGTACAGATCGGGCGCGAACAGCGGGCCGCCCTGCATGCCGAGATCGTCCGATTCATAGACGACGTCCACCAGATCGCCCACCGCCCCGAGGGCCTTGTCCCAAAAGGCCAGTTTGACATCGAGGACGCGGCGGTGGAGCTGGCGCATCTCGTCCGGCTCTGCCAGGATTTTCATGAAAAAATCCTCGAACCCCATCAGGTAGGTGAGGGTGTGCATTTCGCCCATGCCGATGGAACCGGCGAACACCACCGCCCGCCCGGCGTCGCGGAACGCTTGGCATTTTTCCCTGATGCCGTCGAGGCGGCGCGGATCGGTCGGGTCGGGGAAGGGGTAGGCCAGGGTGAAGTCCGCCTCTTTGTCCGCCAGCGGCGTGTCGTGGAGATCGTAATACAGTTTGGAATCGAGCGGGCGGCGGTAGCCGACGCCCCATTCGTCGTGGAAAAATTCGTAGCCGTTCTCGGAATGCAGCTCCAGCTTCCAGGCGCTGCCCGGCTTTCCCTGCACCGAGCGGGTGTCGATGCCGAAATGCGCCAGCAAATCTTCGGCCGGCCGCACGGACTGGCCGTTGAAGCTCATGAAATCGGGAGCCGTGTCGGGCGCGAGGCCGAGATGGGCGCGCACATTGTCGTACGCGATTTTCGATATGGTGCTGATGGGCGAACCGCCCAGATCGCGGGGAATGCGATCGGCCGGTTTCCGGTCGAATACGGCGAGAAGTCGTTCGCGTGAGTTCATGGTTCCTTTCTCCTGACTCGCATCTATCCGTCGCAATGAAAGGCCGACAAGGTCGCGTAAAGGCGGCGGCGTTTCTCGAGGAAACCGGCGTACTGTCTGGTCAATTCGGGAGCCGGGCGAAACTCCCTGCTCTCGCCGGCGTCGGCCCGGGACAGGGCGGCGGCGTGATCGCCGTGCCAGCCGAGCGCGACGGCGGCCTGGCTCCAGGCGCCGCGCGCCGTCGCCTCCCGGCTGTGGGACAGGCGGAAACGCCGCCCGCTGACATCGGCCAGCAATTGATCGAAAAACGCGCTTTGCGACAAGCCGCCGGCCAGGCGAAGATTTTCCGCTTCGCCGATCAGTTCGGCGAAAACGTCGAGGTTCAGGGTTATCTCGGCCGCGATGCTTTCGAACACGGCCCGGGCCAGATCGCGCCTGCCGTGCGCCAGGGTCATGCCGTAAAAAATGCCGGTCGCCCGGTTGTTCCAGTGCGGCGCGCCGCAACCGCTGAAATGGGGCAGAGCGAGGAGTCCGGCTGCTCCGGGCGGCGATTCGCCGGCCTCCCGCTCCGCCTCCGAATAGCGCGCCCCCGGGTCGGACGGAGGGAATTCGTTGTAGAAGTTTTCCGCCAGCCAGCGGTGCACGCTGCCGGTGGCCAGCATGCTGGCGTCGACAATCCATTTGCCGGGCAGGCCGGAAGCGTTGCACATCACCCGCATTTCCGGATCGTCGGTCGGTTCGTCCACCGCCGCGACCAGAAAGCTGCCGGTACCCATGTTCACCATGACGTCGCCGCGCCGCAGCACTCCGGCGCCGATGGCGGCGTTCTGCTGATCGCCGCCGGCCGTCACCACCGGCAGGCCGGACGGCAGGTTCAACGCGGCCGCCGCCTCCGGCGTCAAAGCGCCGGCGACGCCGCCGGGGACGATGAGCCGGCACAATTTGTCGCGGTCCACCTCGAACAGCGCCAGCATTTCGTCGTCCCATTGCCGCGAGCGGATGTCCATCAGCAGCGTGCGGCTGCCGAACGTGTGATCGGTGACGAAATCGCCGGCCAGGAAGCGGATGATGTAATCCTGGATGCCGGCCAGCTTGTGCGCCTGCGCGTACGTGTCCGGGCGGTGATGGCGGAGCCAGGTCATTTTCGGGGCGGAATAGACGGTGTTCGGCCGCGAGCCGGTGCGGCGGTAGATGCGTTCGAGGCTTTCGCCCCGGTTCAGGCGGTTGACTATTTCGCGGGTGGCGGTTTCCTGCCACATCATGGCCGGGCCGATGTGATCGCCGTTCCGGTCCAGGGGAATGACGGACGACCGGGAGGCGGTGACGGAAATGCCGGCGACGGACAGCCCGTTGTCGCGCGCGTGGGCCGCCGCCCTGGCGCCGCCGTCGGCGACGGCGTTCCGCCAGAACAGCGGATCCTGGAACACCATCCCTTCCGAGCCGTAGGCGGGGCGGAAGGGGGTGGCGAGGGTGAAGGCGGCTTCGCCTTCGCGGTCGAACAGGATGGTCTTGAAGTTGGTGGTGCCGACATCGTACACCAGGATGGTTTCGCGCATGCGTCAGGCCTTGGCCGGTTCGGCTTTTTTGGGGAACAGCCACTTGAAGTTGATGACGCCGTTGTTCATGGCCAGGGCGGCGATGATGATGACGCCGATGACGATGGGGTGGTACTGGGCGTCGACGTTGCCGAGGTTCAGCGCGTTCTGGACAAAGCCGATGATGACCACGCCGATGAGGGCGCCCACCACCGAGCCGTAGCCGCCGCCGGTGATGGAGTTGCCGCCGACCACGATGGCGGTGATGACTTCCAGTTCCATCCCCTTGCCCGCGATGTAATAGGCCTGCTGGGTGATGGCGGCCTGGATGATGCCGCCGATGCCGGCGGTCATGGCGGAGACGGTGAAGGCGATGGTCCTGACCCGGCGCGAGTCGAGGCCGCACAGATCGGAGGTGACGGCGTTGCCGCCGACGGCGAGGATTTTACGGCCGTAGGCGCAGTATTTGAGCACGAAATGGCTGGCGAGGATGATTCCGAGCATTATGTAGATGGGCAGGGGGAAGCCGAGAATCCGGATCGTCCCGATGTCCATGAACGACTTGGGCTGGAAGAACGGGATGGTGTTGCCTTCCGAAATAAGCATGGCGATGCCCAGCAGGTACGTTTTGGCGGCCATGGTGAGGATGAAGGCGGGCACTTCGAACCGGGTGATGATCAGGCCGTGGATGAAGCCGATGGCCGAGGTGATCATGACGGTCATGACGATGGAGGGGATGACCGGTATGCCGTAGTTGTTGGTGAAGATGTAGACAAGGATTCCGGCCAGCCCGGCCATCGAGCCGACCGACAGATCGACGCCGCCGGATATGGGGACGTAGATGGTGCCGGCGACCATGATGCCCAGGATGCTGATGGACCACAGGACGTTCGAGATGTTCCCCCAGCTGCGGAAGGCCGGAGACAGCGCGGCCAGCACGACGAGGAGCGCCAGCAGGATGAGGGACATCTTGTTTTTTTCGAATAATTTCGCGAAGCGCATGTGTTCTCCTACCCGATTCCCGCCTTCACGCCGATTCCAGTTCCGCATTTGTCCCGATGCCCTGCGAAGCCTGGAGCACGTCTTCCTCGGTCACCGGTCCGTTGTTGAACTCCTTGATAATCCTGCCGTCCCGGAGCACGATGATGCGGTCCGACACCTTCACCAGTTCCGGCAGGTCGGACGACACCAGGATGACGCCGACACCCTTGTCCCGCAGCTCGAAAAGGATGTTGTAGATTTCGTCCTTGGCGCCGACGTCGATGCCGACGGTCGGCTCGTCGACCAGCAGCAGCTTGAGATCGCGGACCAGCCACTTGCCGACCACGACCTTCTGCTGGTTGCCGCCCGACAGGTTGCCGACGTCGATGTCGGGGTTGGCCGGCTTGACGTTGACCTTGCCGATTGCCTCGTCCGCCAGCTCCGCCTCCCTCCGCCCATTGACCACGCCGAGGCGGGTCAGCTTGTCCAGGTTCGGCTGGGCGATGTTTTTCAGGACCGAGAGGGTGGCGACAATGCCCTGCTGGCGGCGGTCCTCCGGAATGTAGCCGATGCCGGAGCGGATGGAACGCTGCACCGACGGGAAATATTCCTTTCCCCCGAAAATGATTTTGCCGCGCTTGTAGCGGTCGATGCCGTAGATGGCGCGGAGGAATTCGGTCCGTCCGGAACCGACCAGGCCGCCGATGCCGAGGATTTCGCCCCGCTTCAGCTCGACCGACATGCTGTGGAACTTGTCGATGCCGGTCAGGCGCTCGGTCTTGAGAATGGTGTCGCCCTCGGTCTTTTTCATCACCTGCGCGTCGGAGCCGCTTTCCAGCGTTTTCCCGATCATCATGCTGATGATGCGCTTCGGATCGACTTCGTGCCGATCGAGAAGGCCGATGTTCCTGCCGTCGCGGAGCACTGTGACGCGGTCGGACAGGCTGTATACCTCCTCCATCCGGTGGGAAATATAGAGGACGGACACGCCCCGCTCGCGGAGGCGGTTGACGATGCCGAAAAGGATTTCCGACTCCTTGGCGTTGAGGGCGGAGGTCGGCTCGTCCATGATGAGGAGCTTGGCGTCCTGCGACAGCGCTTTCAGAATCTCCACCAGCTGCCGCTTGCCGACCGACAGGGCGTCGACCTTGGAATTGGGGTGGAGGGGGAAGTTGTAGCGCTCGATCAGCTCCTTCGCCTTCCGGTAGATGCCTTTCACGTCCATGAGGAAGCCGGCGGTTTTCGGTTCGCGGCCGAGGAAAATGTTCTGCGCCACGGTGAGGGCGTTCACCAGCGACAGTTCCTGGTAGATGACGGAAATGCCGATGCGTTCGGCGTTCGCGCGGTTGTGGCCGACCGGGACGTCGATGCCGTCGAACATGTAGGAGCCGGCGGTGCGATCGGTGACGCCGGTGATGATTTTCACCAGGGTCGATTTTCCCGCGCCGTTCTCGCCGACGAGGGAATGCACCTCGCCCCGCCGCATGGAAAAGTCCACGTCCTTCAGGACGGTGACGTCGCCGTACTTTTTCACAATCCCGCTGGCGGCCAGCAGGGGCGAATCGTGGTTGATGACGGTGGTGGCGTCCATAGTCCCGTTTTCCTTGAATCACGCCGCCTTGGGCTGGTTGAAGCGGCCCGAGGCCTCGGCGTCGTATTTGCGCTCCTGAATCCGCGCGGCGATGCGCTTGTAGGTTTCGTCGAAAATGACCGTGATCATGATGACGCCGCCGATGATGATCGGCTGCCAGGCCGGCGCCACGTGGAATTTGAAAATGCCGTTCTTCAGCAATTGCAGGAAAAACATGCCCATGACCGTGCCGATGATGTCGCCGCTGCCGCCCTTGAAGGCGGTGCCGCCGATGATGACCGCCGCCACCACGTCCATCTCCATGTCCAGGCCCATGTCGGGCATGGCGGTGCGCATGCGGGCGGAGAGGAAGAGGGCGGTGAGGGCGCTGCACAGGCCGGACGCCATGTACACCATCGCCTTGACCCGGCGGATGCTGATGCCGGAAAGGATGGCGGAGTTGGCGTTGGAGCCGACGGCATAGACGTAGGTGCCGATGGACATGCGGCGGAGGACGATGTGCCCGACCAGGGCGACGAGGAAGAACGCCGGAATCACCGCGTGGAAATAGCGCCCGTCGAAGCGGTGGGCGAAAATGTCGAGGAACTGCTTGTTGTCGATGTAGACGTTCTGGACGAAACCGTTCTGCTTGATGGCGATGACCAGCGCCAGGCCGCTGATCAGGCCCTTGGTGGACAGGGTGACGATGAAGTCGATGAGCCTGAGCCGGGTGATGATGAAGCTGTTCATGTAGCCGATGAGCGCGCCGGCGACGAGAACCAGCGGAATGAAGACCATGACCGGCAGTTTCAGGTTGTACATGAAATTGACGGTCAGCATGGTGGAGAAGGCGATGATGGCGCCGATGGACAGATCCATGCCCCCGGATATCATCACGAAGGTGACGCCGACGGCGGCGATTCCCCATATCGACGCTTCCTGGAACAGGGTGGTGATGTTCCGGATGTTCCAGAAGGCGGGGCTGGAATAGGAGAAATAGGCGCACATGGCGGCCATGAGCATGAGGATGAATATCTTGCGCTTGGTCGAATAGGACACGGTGGACTCCGTTTTGCTGGAGCTTTGTTTGGAAAAAAGGGGGTGATTCGGGACTGGGATTTAAGATTTAAGATCTGAAGTTTTGCGAACTGTGTTTTGACTGTACGGCGGCGGGGGTTTATCCTGCCTTCCGCGTCCATCCCTCTGGATTCCGGCTCAACCTCCCGTTAGGGATGCGGCGGTTGTTTTTACCGCCGGAATGACGTTTTTGGGGGTGTGCGGCGTTTTTAACGCGGAGACGCGTCTCCGCG
>JAVBRW010000192.1:0-8763 GCA_031547475.1 Planctomycetota bacterium | reverse complement strand
AAATATCTGGTGCCGGGAGTGGGACTTGAACCCACATTGCCTTGCGACAACGGGTTTTTGAAACCCGCGCGTATGCCATTCCGCCATCCCGGCTTTTGGATTGGGATCGCGATTTAATGTTTTATACTATACAAGTTATGGGAACATTGTCAATGCCGGAAAATGCAAAGCGGTTTGACAAACAGGGCCTGCGCACGAAAATAGCCGTATATCCGGCAATTGCTTGGCGGATCATGATTCAATCGGGCGGCCGCAGGTATTTCCAAAGTGTCGTCCGGCAGATGCCAAGCTTTTGCGCCAGCAGTTCGCGCCGTCCGCGGTGTTGGTTGAGCATGTCGTTGAGGCGGGCCCGGCTGTAGGGCTTGCCTTTTATCATGACGATATCGGAGTAGGGGAGATGCGCGATTGTTTCCGTTGCCGCCTCCGGCCGGGCGGGCGCGGGATTCTCGTGGCAAAGGTTTTTCCTCAACTGCCTGTCGACGTATTCGCCGTCGATAAGCGGCATGTCGGCGACCGCGGCGATTTGTTCGCAAATGTTGCGCAACTGCCTGATGTTGCCGTCCCAGGTGAACGCTTCCAGCGCCGCGTGGCCGGACGGCGCGAAAGCGATGTCCTTGCCGAACTGGCGGCAGTATTGCGCAAGAAAATGGCGCGCCAGAATGGTGATATCGCCGCTCCGCTCGCGAAGCGGAGGAATCTGCATGACCAGCACACTCAGCCGGTAATAGAGATCGCGGCGGAACTTGTTCTCCTTCACCATCCGGTACAGGTTCGAGTTGCTGGCGGCGATGACGCGCACATCCACCGGAATGACGGTGTTGCCGCCGACGCGGCGGATCTGCCGCTCCTGCAGGGCGCGGAGCAGGTTCACCTGGCCGGTATGATCCATTTCGGAAATCTCGTCGAGAAAAATGGTGCCGTTGTGCGCCAGCTCGAACAGGCCCGTCTTGCCGCCGCGCCGGGCGCCGGTGAAGGCGCCGTCATCGTAGCCGAACAGCTCGCTCACGATGAGGTCGGACGGGATCGCCCCGCAGTTGACCGCCACGAAAGGCTGTTCGCGCCGGGGGCTGGCGTTGTGGATGCTTTGGGCGAACAGCTCCTTGCCCGTTCCGGTCTCGCCGATCAGGAGGACGTTCGACTGCAGCCGGGCAAAGCTTCGCGCCGTCGCCACCGCGTCCCGGACGGTTTCCGACTCCCCCTTGATATGGTCGAATACATATTGCGCGACATTGCCTTTCTGCAACCCCTTGCGAACGGTCGCCTCCATGCGCTGCAGGGCGCGGATCTCCTGCAGGGTGGCGATGGCGCCTTCGGGCTTGTCGTTGACCATGATGGCCACGATGCGCATGGCGTATTTGCGGTTGTTCCGTTCGAGAATATGGCCGATGACCTCCTCGCCGGTGCGGATGACCCGATCCACCAGGGAAAGCTCGGCCGGCGAGAACAACGGCGGCGTTTCGCCGTCGGCGCTGCCGGCGGCCCGGTCGAGCATGGTCATGGCGCACTGGTTGATGGTGGTCGGACGCCCCTGGGCGTCGAAGCTTACGATGCCGTCGGAGACGGAGTTGAGGATGGCGTGCGTTTCGCGCGCCTTCTTTTTTTCCAGCGTGCGCGCGTACAGGATTTCCCTGGCCTGGCGGTAGGCCCTCGATATCGAGCCGGCCGACGCTTCGAGCAGCACCGCGTTCAGGCCGGCCGCCTCGATGTCGGCGACGCTGCGGATGCCGGTGATGATGGTGCGGACGCCGTCCCGTTTCGCCTTCTCAATCTGCTCCTGCGCCTGGCGCGTGGAGTACATGTCGTACAGCTTGATATTGACGGACAGTATTTCGGAAAAGACTTTCATGGTGGAGATGATTTTCCGGAAGCCGAGCATGCCGATAGGCATGTCCGGCGGCGTGATCAGCCGCGCCTTGTTGATGCTTTTGATGATTTCGGCTTCGGTGATGGGGATTTCGACCACGGATACGGGGAGGTTCGCCTTGCGGAGAAAGAAAGCGCATGTGCTGCGAGCGAGAACGACCTCGGTGTCGGGAGCGATGTGTTTTTTTGCCAGCTCCACGATGTTCCCGATGTCCGCCGGCTGGATTTCCATTTCGTCCGGATCGGCGATTTCCTTTTTCAAGCGCTCCGCATGCTTGCCGATATGTTCGCCTTGCGCGAAAAAAAGGATCCTGGACATCGTGCCGCCTTTCAAATGACTGATAAACGTGCAATATGATGATATTGAATAGTTTAATTGGATATTAATAGATTTGTCAAACAAAATGTTCGCAAAAGCGGACGTTGTTTAAAAAGGTGAACGGGGCCGAAGTTGACATTGGCGGACCGCGCGGCGGGAAAATTTCAAAACATACTGCCATGCAAGATGTTGGCGCATTGCACGAATTTTCCCCACCATTTTGGAAAACGCATTGCTACTATGCTTTGGTCATGCAATTCTCAAGCTCCGGCGCGGCTCGATCATGATTTTCGGACAGCGGGCGGTGCTTTGAAAATTCCCAATCCCTGAAATGTCTTATTGCGCGCGGGTCGTGTACCTCGAAACGAAGGAGAATGCTCTTGGGCAGCAGACCGAACATCGTGTATTTTTTATCCGACCAGCACAATGCGGAAATCGGCGGTTTCGCCGGCGATCCCCATGTCCGCACGCCGAATATCGACCGCCTCGCCGCGTCGGGCGTCGTTTTGGACAAATGCTATTGCCCGTCGCCCCTGTGCATTCCCAGCCGCTCGGCCATGCTCACCGGCCTTATGCCGCACCGCACCGGCATGTACAACAACATGCAGGCCATGCGCTCGGACAAGGCGACCCTGCCCATGGCCCTGACGGTCGGCGGGTACGAGACGGTGTTGGCCGGACGCATGCATTTCGCCGGCGACGATCAGCGCCACGGGTTCGAAAAGCGCCTGGTGGGGGATATCACCACCAGCCGGATCGGCGTGGACAACGAGGATTTCGCCTTCGGCATGTACCGGGGCGCTTCCGGCCAGAACACCAGCGTCATCACCAAATCCGGCATCGGCTATTCGCCGACCCTGGCCTATGACGAGGCGGTTGTCAAGGGCACCTGCGATTTTCTGCGCGAGCGAAAGGATGCGCGCCCCCTGTTCATGATCATCGGCACCTACGGGCCGCATTGCCCCTACGCCATCGAAGAGGAACTCTTCTGGGAATATTACGACAAGCTTCCCCGCATCGAGGACTTTTCGCAGGAATCCCGCAAAGCCATCCATCCCGCCATCCGGAAATGGTACCGCAACCGCCAGCTCGAGGCGGTTACCAAGGAGGATTTGCACCGGGTGAGGGCGGCCTATTACGGCATGATCACGAAAATCGATTCGCAGGTGGGCGAAGTCCTGAACGCCGTCTCCTCCGCCCTCGATTTGGACAACACCATCTTCATCTACGGTTCGGATCACGGCGACTGCGTCGGCAAGCACGGGCTGTTCTGGAAAACCAACTTCTACGAAGGGTCCGCCCGGGTGCCGATGATGTTTTCGTGGAAGAACCGCTTCCCCGGCGGCGTGCGCCTAGACGGTCCCTGCAGCCTGCTGGACGTCGCGCCGACCCTGCTCCGGCTGGCCGGTTGTCCCGATTTGCCGCGTTACGACGGGGTCGACATTTCCACCAACCTGCTGACCGGCCGGCCGCTGGACGGGGAGCGTGTCGTTCTGGGCGAATGCTACGACATCAAGGGCGACAATCCGAGCGTCATGGCCCGGGACGACCGCTACAAACTCACCCTGCATGCCGGATACGACGATCCGCAGTTGTTCGATATGCGGGAGGATCCGAACGAGGACAACGATCTCGGCACCGATCCGGCCCACCTGCATGTGGTGGAGCGCCTGTCCGGGCATCTCGCGCCCATCTGGGATCCGAAAAAGGCGCTGGAAAAGCTGGATCGGCACAAAAAGCATTACGATATCGTCCGCCGCTTCGCCAACATCGTCAAGCCGGAACCGATTGAGGAGTGGCGCGGCGATCGGGACAAGTTCTGCCTGAAGCCGCTGGAAAGGTGAAGCGCCGGAGTAATGCGCCGGCATTGTTCATAGTCGCCGGCATGCGCTCCGCGATGGAATTCCGTGAACCACGTGAAATGCATGCGGAGCCGTGCCACGGATCGGAGACACCATTGGAAGAGATCGAAAAGGCAACAACGAAAAAGAACTGGTCCCTTGACGATGTCATCGTCGGCGCCGCCGTCATCGCGTTCGGCGTATCCATTCTTGTCCAGGTGCCGGGATCCTATGGCGACATCATGTTGTTTCCCAAAATCGTCGCCATCGTCTGTCTGGCGTGCGGAGCGCTTATCGTCGGCGCCGGTTTTTGGAAACCGCCGGGCGGGGAAAACACGGGCTTTCGCAACGAACTGCTGTGCATCGCCATATCCGCCTTCATGTTCGTGATGATGATCCTGGCCGGATACCTGGGCTTTTTCGCCTGTCTGTTCCTTGTCTGTTTCGCCGTCAATCAGCTTATCGCCCTGTTTTGCCGGGAGAGGGGGGGTAGGAGCATTGTCCGTTCCCTGGCGGTTTCCATTGTCATGACCGGGGCCATTTTCGTTATTTTCCGACTTCTGTTGGGGATTCTCACCCCGACGGGTTTGTTGATCTGACCATCGAGATAGGAGGAAATCAAATGAAACGTACCGCGTTCCGCATGCTTCTGGCGCTTGCCATCGTCACCTGCTCCCCGCACTTCCGCGCGGCGGCGGGGGACTATCCGTCCAAACCGGTTCAGTTCATCGTCAACAAGGGTCCGGGCGGCGGCTCCGACACGGTGACGAGAATATACGCCGCCTGTCTGGAAAAGGTGCTCAACTGCAAGACGGTGGTCATCAACCGCCCGGGCGGCGACGGCGTCGTCGGCACCAACGATGTCGCCAAGGCCGCGCCGGACGGGTATACCCTGTTCGTCACCTCGCCCAATGAAATCACCTACGCCATGGTCAACGGCTCCGGCGTGCAGTTCGACACCGGCAGCTTTGCCTACGTCGCCGGCCTCAATATACGCGGATCCATCATGGCAGTCAGCAAGGACGCGCCGTTCAAAACCTTCGCCGAGTTTGTCGAATACGCCAGGAAGAATCCGAGAAAGGTCACCATCGGCACGCCCGGCGGCACCCAGATCGGCAATGTCATGGAGCTCGCCAAGGCTATCGGCGCCGAACTCACCATCATCAACGCCGGCAACGGCAACCAGCTTTTCACCCAGGTCGCCGGCGGCCACATCGATATCGCCTTCATCGGCGCCCAGTTCTATCCGAAGTTCCAGGACGAGAAGTGCCCGGTCATGGCGCAGACCGTCGGCGTGCGGGAAGACGGCTGGGCGGACGTTCCCACCGTCAAGGAGCTGGGTTACGATTTCGAGTTCGACGTGAGGATGTTCGTCTACGCCCCGGCCGGCACGCCGAAAGAGATAATCGGGACGCTGAGCGGCGCGACCGCCAAGATGTTCGAAACCGGCCTGATCACCGACATGTTCAAAAAGGCGGGCGAAACGCCGAAGTATCTGACTCCCGAACAGGTGAGCGACTACCTGAAGGTCTACAACAAAAAATCGCTGGAAATGATGCGGATGGTGCGCGAGTCCAAGAAATAGCGGGATGCGGGCGGCAAAATTCAATTCCGTCCGTCCGCGGTTCGCATGAAAAACGAGGATTCAACACGATGGAAATGGAAATTCTGGCGGCGATTTTCGCTCCCGACATGCTGTTTATCATTGCCGCCGGCTGCCTGGTCGGCATTGTTCTGGGCGCCATTCCCGGCATGAACGGCGGCATCGGCGTGTCGCTCCTGCTGCCGTTCACCTTCACCATGCGCCCGGAGGAGGCGCTCCTCATGCTGGGCGGCATTTACATGGGCGGATCCTACGGCGGCGCGATTTCCGCCATCCTGCTCAACGTGCCGGGAACGGCGGAAGCCTATTGCACCGGTCTCGAAGGGCATCCCATGGCCCGCCGGAACCAGGGCAAGCTCGCCCTGTATCTCGCCGCCCTGTCGAGCGTCTTCGGCGGCCTGATCGGCGTCGTCTGCCTGATCTGGTTCGCGCCCATGCTGGCGCGCGCCGCCCTGCGTTTCGGCCCGCCGGAAATTTTCCTCGTCGGCCTGGTGGGCCTTTCCGTGGTCGGCAGCCTGACCGGGCGCAATATCTGGAAGGGCCTGTTTTCCGTTTGCTTCGGCTTGTTTCTCGGCATGATCGGCCCCGACACGGTGTCGGGCGACAACCGGCTCCTGTACGGCTCCGACAGCATGATCATGGGTATAGAGCTGGTGGCGGTCATTCTCGGCTTTTTCGCCGTGTCGGAAATGCTCGGCCAGCTCATGAACATTTACCGCCGGCACTCGTCGAAAATCGCCGAGGGCGACGGCGACATCGCCTCCCTCGGCAACGAGACGGTGCTCGGCACGGTTAAAGTCATGCTGCACAGCAAATTCCCGCTGTTGAAGGCGAGCCTGCTCGGCACCTTCATCGGCGTGCTGCCGGGGCCGGGCGGCGCCATATCCTCGTTCGTCGCCTACGGCGACGTGAAGCGCGTGTACAAGAACGAGACGTTCGGCGTCGGCAATCCGCGCGGCATCATCGCGGCCGAATCGGCCAACAACGCGGCGGTCGGCGGCTCCCTGGTGCCCATGCTGGCGCTGGGCATACCCGGTTCGCCCACCGCCGCCATCATGTACAGCGCCCTCATCATCCACGGCCTGGTGGCCGGCCCCCGGCTGTTCACCGACAACGCCCATTTCGCCTACACCTTCATCTACGGCATGCTGATGACCATCGTCATCATGGGCATTGTGGGCGTTTTGTGCGTGCCGCTGTTTTCGAAAATCCTCCGGGTCGACATGCGCTACATCATTCCGGTGGTGCTTTTGTGCTCGCTGGTCGGCGCCTTCAGCGTCCGGAACAGCATGTTCGACGTCTACGCGACCCTTGCCTTCGGCATGCTCGGCTGCTTTTTCAACCGGTTCGGCATTCCCGCCTCGCCGGTTGTGCTGGGGCTGATTCTCGGCAAGCTGGTGGAGAGCAATTTCCGCCTTTCCGTCACCCTCGCTTCCGCCCATGACCAAAGCGTCGTCATGTACGTCATAACCCGTCCCTTGTCCATCGTCATCATTCTGATTGGGGTTTTCCTCGTCTACGCCAATTTCAAGACAATGCTGCTCGAATCGCGGGCGAAGAAATAGGCCGCGATTGCCTGAGAGCGAGATGTTCCGTCCAGAATCCAACGTCCGCCAAGGCCCATGGCCGCGGCGGACGTTGGTGTTTTGGGCGAATTATTGAAGCATGGCGGAGACGGGGGAGAAGATGGATTGGCTGGCGGATACGCTACCTTTCCCTTGACTGTTTTGGATACATCGGGTATTAGGAGCGAATCCAGGGATGAAACGGATTTTGCATTCCCTATCGTCACCGATTGACGCCGCCGCTTCGACCGGCATGTCGTTCATCCCGAAATTTCGCGAAATTTATCGGAAATCCCGAAAGACCGATAACAAAACGGGAAAGTGATCGGTATCTGCACGAAGCGATACTCTGCGGCGTTTGAGGCAATGAGCGCAATCGTAAATCCGATCAGGTCGGACAACGGGGAAGTATATTTCGACGATCCGGTTCAATAAGGGCCTGTCAGGAAATAACTATAGCAACTTTTCAACAGCAACGCAGCTATAGCGCATTCGATAAAGGCCCCGGTGCTTCATTTATTATCTGACAGAACCTAAGGGAAACTTATGTCCGCCACCACCCACAAATGCCCCAATTGCGGCGGGGCGCTCGCGTTCGACATAGGAAAACAGACAAGCGCCTGCCGTTTCTGCGGCGGGGAATTCGCCATCGACGCCGTGCTCGAACGGGAAAAGACCGACGAAGCCGCTTCGCCTCCGGCAGTGGCGCCGGAGGAATTCGGCGAAGGCTCCGCGGCCTATTCCTGTCCCAGTTGCGGCGGCCGCATCGTCGCCGACGCCACCACCGCCGCCACCTTCTGCCTGTTTTGCGGCAATCCGACCCTGATCGCCGATCGGCTGTCCGGCAATCTCCGCCCGGCCCGGGTCATCCCCTTCAAGATCGATCGGGAGGCGGCGCTCAGGGAATACCGCAACTACTGCAAAATGCCGCTGATTCCGAAGAGTTTCCGGGACAAGGAGCATGTCGAGCAGATGCGCGGGCTGTATGTGCCGTATTGGCTGTTCAGTTGCACCTGCCGGGCCGAAGCCACCCTGCGCTGCGAGAAACGGACGTCGTGGACCGACACCAGCCACAACCACACCAAGACCGAGGTGTATGAGGCGAAACGTTCGGGCGAGTTCGTTTTTTCCCGCATCCCCGCCGACGGCTCGGCCAAGCTCAACGACGAGCTGACGCGGGCGATTGAGCCGTTCGATTACAGGCAGCTTGTGCCGTTCGATATGCAATTCCTTTCCGGCCACCTGGCGGAAAGTTACGACATGCCGGCCGACAAGGTCGAGCCCGACGCCAGGAGGCGGGTGCGGGAAGGCGCCGAGGCGGCGTTCAAGCGATCCGTGTCCGGCTATTCGTCGGTCGCCGTGGAGCGCTACGACCATACCGTCGCCGATTTGCGGGCCGAGTATGTGATGGCGCCGATATGGATACTCGTATCGAAGCACAAGGGCAAGGAATACGTCTTTGCCATGAACGCCCAGACCGGAAAGGTCGCCGGCCGGCCGCCCTTGAGCCTTGGCCGCTTTTTCGCCTGTTGGGGCGGCGTCGCCGCCGGGGTGGCGGCGGGGATTTCCGCG
>JAVBRW010000374.1:0-2856 GCA_031547475.1 Planctomycetota bacterium | reverse complement strand
CGTCCACATGATGAACGCCGACCCGGCCGCGCCGCCGGAAATGAACCAGGCGCTGCGCCGCTTCGGCGACACGGGCGTTCTCGATTTGAAAAACTTCCTGACCAATCTTCGGGCCGCCGGCTACGACGGCATGGTGTCGGTGGAAACGTTCCGCCCCGAATACTGGGAACAACCGCCGGAATGGATTATTCCGGAAGCCTACCGCACCACCCGCCAAACCATCGAGAAACATCTCGGCCGGTTGTGACGCCGCAATTGCGGGAATGGACGGTTGTTTCCCGACAGGCATGCGAATTTTTGAAAACCGCCGACGTCCCGGCGGTTTTTTGATTTGCATAACAGGGGAGATGCGACATAGTATATTTCTTACACTTTTCAAAAATATCCGGAATTCGTTGCGGCCCCGGAAATCGAAGTCATTGTACACGGATGCCAGCATGGTGACGGTAAGCGGCGGAGAATTCGAATCGCATTCAGCCGACGTTGCGGACGGTGCCGCATGGCAGTTCGGCATTGTCAAGGGAACGCTGCTTACCCTGACGGCGATCGCCGCCGCGACCCTTGCGTCGTTCGGGCTGGAACGGCTTGCCCTGAACGATTCCAATTTCGCCATGCTGTATCTCCTGAGCACCGTGTTCGTCGCCTACTTCACCGATGGCTATGCCTACGCGTTCGTGGCGTCGTTGCTCAGCGTTTTCACGTTCGACTTCTTCTTCCTTTCCCCCCGCCACACCGTAATGATCCATCACAAGGGCTATGCCATCACATTTTCCATCATGCTCCTTTCGGGACTGCTGTCCGCCACCTTGACCGGGCGGATGAAAGTGCTGAAGGAGCAGGCGGAGTTGCGCGAACTGCATCTTCGCTTTCTCAACCGCTTCATCCGCAAATTGATGCTTGCCGGCAATCCCCGCGAAATAGCCGAGTTCGCGGCCGGGGAGACGGCCGACCTTCTCCGCGCTCCGGTCATGGTCGTCGTCGCCGGTTCGGGAAACGATCCGGAATTCCGGCAGGTGGCGGGCCAGCACGATTTCGGCAATGCCGAAGACAACGCCGCCCTCCTGGCGGCGCTTCGTTCGGATGGGGAGGACGCGCCGCCCGGCGACAAGGTCCATTCCGCCGGGAATTCCCTTTTCCTCCCCGTCGGCGCCAAGGGCGAAGTGCTGGGAGCGATGGGCGTCGCGTTTGGCAAGGGGCGAGCCATTCCGGAAAACGCCGGCACGTTTCTCGCCACCGTCTGCGTCCAGATATCGTTCGCGCTCGAACGCGAGCGGCTCCGGCTGCGGCAGGAGCGGGACAGGATGGAAGTGGAAAGCGAACGCCTCCGCTCCAATCTGCTCCGGGGCATTTCCCACGATTTGCGGACGCCCCTCACCGCCATCCTCGGATCGGCCGAAGCGATTCGTGAACATCACGCCGCGCTCGATCTGCCGACCCGCCTCGGCTTGGTGGCGGACATAATCGACGAATGCGAATGGTTGACGCGGATGGTCGAAAACACGCTGTTCCTGACCCGGATCGACGAGGTGGGGGTGGAACTGAACCGTGAGCCCCACCCGGTGGAGGAAATCGTCGCGGCGGCGGTCGAGCGATGCCGGAAAAGGGTGGGCCAGGCCAGGCTGCGCCTTGAATTGCCGCAGGATTTCCTCATGGTCCAGGCCGACGCGACGCTGATAACGCAGGTGCTCATCAATCTGCTTGACAACGCGTTCAGATATACCCTGCCGGGGACGGAGGTCGTGCTTCGCGCTTTCGTGTCCGGGAGCGAGGTGGTTTTCGAAGTGGAGGACAAGGGCATAGGCGTTCATCCGGCCATCATGGAAAAGCTGTTCGATAGGTTTTTCAAGCCCGGCAACCCCGATATCATCGACGGGCGCCTGAAAGGCGCCGGCCTCGGCCTGTCGGTGTGCAAAAGCGTTGTCGTGGCTTACGGGGGAAGCATTGCGGCGGAAAACGGCCGGCACGGCGGCACGATAATCCGTTTCACGTTGCCGATGGAGAACACATGAAAAAATTTGCGCTCATCGTCGAGGACGAGGCAGCCATCAGCAATTTCATCAAAGTCTCGTTGGAGACGCAGGACTACGAGTGTATGGTGGCGGGCACCGGCGTCGACGCGCTGGCCGTGTGCGAGGCGCACCGTCCCGACGTGGTTCTTCTCGATCTCGGCCTGCCGGACATGGACGGCCTGCGGGTGCTGGCGAACATCCGCGAGGCGTCCGGCGTTCCCGTCATCATCGTGTCGGCCCGCGGGCACGAGCGGGAAAAGGTGGAGGCGCTGGATGCCGGCGCCGACGACTACCTGACAAAACCGTTCGGCATAGCCGAGCTGCTTGCCCGCGTCCGGGTGGCCGCCCGCCGCGACAGGCCGGAAAAGACAACGGAAAACGCGTCTTTTTTCCGGCTTGGCGATTTGTCCATCGATTTCGAAAAGATGCGGGTCAGGATTGAGGACGCGGACATTCACCTCACTCCCATCGAATACGACATTCTCACCTTGTTGGCCAGGCACCAGGGCAAGGTGCTCACGCACAAGTTCATCGTCAACGAGGTGTGGGGCAATTCCGCCATCGGCGATACGCAGAAACTTCGGGTGACCATGGGCAATCTCCGCCGCAAAATCGAGGCGGACACGGCCCAGCCGCGCTATATCCGCACCGAGGTGGGGGTGGGGTACAGGATGCCGGAGGAGTGATGCGGTTTTTCATAAGGGGATTTTTGCCACGATCATATCCGGAAGCCGGAGCAAATCTAAGCCATTTTAGTCAAGGTCGCTGTCAAGCAAGCGCGACCCCGCCGGTGGCGGCACGTCACGGTAATCCTGATTGGTCAAGTGATAATATAGTGCCCGACATT
>JAVBRW010000262.1:0-10276 GCA_031547475.1 Planctomycetota bacterium | reverse complement strand
GTGTTGGGGGGGGGGCGCGTGCGCGGCGCCCCCCCCCCCCGCCCCCCCCCCAACCCCCCCCCCACACCCCCCTAAACGTCATTCCGGCGGTAAAAACAGCCGCTGCACCCCCAACGGGAAGTTGAGCCGGAATCCAGTGGGATTGACACGGACGGCAGGATAAACCGGCACTGCCGCGCAGGAAAACCCCATTTTGCAAAACTCCAGTTGTTAATTCAGGAAAGGCAAAGCCCCTCCATCACCGCCTGTTTCATCGCGAGAAGATGTTCCGGCGGCGTGTCGTAAGCGACCACGCCGCAACCGAGGAGAAACCGCCCGCCGCCCGCGCAGAGTTCGAGAATGCGCCGGGTAGCGGCGGCAATCGCCTCCGGCGGCCCGCTGCGGACAAGCTTGGAATCGATGGAGCCCCGGAGGGTGATGCCGGCCGCCATGGCTTTTCGCTTGTAGTGGAGCTGATCGCTGCAGTAGTCGGCCATGAGCAGCGATGTGCCGGTGGCGATGAGATCGTCAGAGATGGCGGTGGTGTCGCCGCCGCTGATGATGGCCACGCCGGCCGCGCCCGCCTCTTTCAACCGCTCGACCAGCCGGCGGTGGCGATCCTTGACGAAGCGTCGGTACAGATCGGGGGAAAGCACGGGTTGCGAAATCCACGACTCGTTGACCGACACGCCGGCGCCGAGCCGGACGAATTCCCTGCCGAACGCGACCCCGACCTCCAAGGCGAAGTCGAGAATCTGTTCGGCGTGTTCAGGCTCCGACAACATTTCCACCACGAAATCCTCGTACCCGAACAGGAGCGAGGCAAGGGTGAACGGGCCGACCACGGTGCCGTTCACCGGGACCTCGCCCCCCAGCCGCTTCTTGACGGCGGCGGTCGCCTCCAGGAGGAGCGGCATGCGCCCGGCCGAATGCGGCGGCGGCACCCTAAGCTTGTCCAGCGGTTTTTCCCGCAGGACATGGGAAACCAGCCCCGGTATGTCGGCGCCGTCCGGGTAGTATTGCACCCGGCAGCCGAGCGCCTCCGCCTCGATATTGTAGATGTCGGCGCCGACCACCACCAGATCGTGGCCGTAGGTCTCGTAGGCGGCCGCCTGGCTTTCGGCCAGCAGGCCGGCGTCCCGGGCGATGTCGGTGGGCGTTTTGCCGATCAGGAAGGCGGCATGCTCATAGATGGTGGGGACGAACGGCACCCGGTCGACCGCCTGGCCGGCGGCGGTCGCCCGCATTCTTTCCAGCGGATTCATGTTTGCCTCACTTGGTCTTGTGGGATTCGGGAACGTGGCGGCCGAGTTCCACATACTTCCCTTTTTCAATCTTGTACATGACCAGCGACAGCCCGACCGGCTGGTGCGTCTCCGGCGACAGGGTGAGGATGCCGGTGGTGCCGGGGAGATTCCTGATTTTCCCGAGCCCGTCGATGATTTGCGGTCCGGTGGCGCCGCCGCCGAGTTCGATCGCCTTGGCCAGGAGCGCCATTTTGTCGACGCCGAGGTAGACCTTGTTGGTCGGCTCGCCGCCGAACTTTTTCTCGTAGATTTGCCGCACTTCGATGAGCTGGGGCTCGGAGTCGGAATAATTGTTGGCGAAATAGATGTTGTCGGCCGCGTCCGGATCGCCCACCAGCGAGGCGAAGGGCGGCGCGCAGTCGAGGCCGCCGATGATGGGCATGCCGAGATCGAGCTGTTTGGCCTGTTTCGAAGTCAGGACCATGTCCTGGATATAGTTCGGCGCGTACATGGCCTGGGCGCCGGAATCCTTGATCTTGCCGAGTTGCGCCCGGAAATCCTTGTCGTTCTTGGTGAAGGTTTCGGTCGCGACGATCTGGCCGCCGTGCGCTTCGACATAGTCGACGAACGGCTTGATCAGGGACACGGAGAAGGCGTTCGACTGATCGTAGAACACGGCGATTTTTTTCAGGCCCAGCACGTCGACCGTGTAGCTGGCGAGAATTTCCGAGAACTGGACGCTGGTCGGCTGCATGAGGAACATGGCCGGCTGCGGCTTGCCGTTTTCCTGCACGGTGACGCGGGGATCGATGAACGAGCCGAGGACGGGGATTTTCCGCTCGTTGGCGATGGGAAGGACGGCCAGCCCGACGTTGGACACCGGAGGGCCGACCACTGCCACGACTTGGTCGTGGTCGATAAGGCGGTTGAAGGCGCGGATCGCTTCCTGCACATTGCCTTTGGTGTCGAGGGTGATCAGGCGGATTTTCCGGCCGTTGACGCCGCCCCGGGCGTTGATGCGGTCCGCCTCGAGTTCGGCGCCCTGGGTGACGGCCTTGCCGAACACCGAAGTGGGGCCGCTGAGATCCTGCAGGTTGCCGATGACGATTTCGCCCGACCACGCCGTTGCGGTAAAGAACACCGCCGCCGCCACTGCCAACATTTTGCCGCGCATCGCGTTCTCCTCCGTTTATCCGGAACAATAAAGGGAACCTCTAAAAGAGCCTGCCGCCCGCCCTCGTGGCGGGCGGCACCACAGTTAGTATACTCTATCGGTATATATATGCGATAGTCTGGCGGATTGCGGCGCCAAGCGGTTGCGCCTCTTCTCTGCTTGCGCGATCGGACGGGAACGGCGTTTTACGTAACTTTCCCGGAAAAGGCCGGCATCTTCTCCAAAAAAACAGCCGAAACAACCGCGTGTACGCAAAAAACAGGCAACAGCGGCGCCCTGTCCGCATGGAATCGGCAAGCGTTTTTTTTCTCTTTATTTGCAAATTATCCTCTTGCCCTGGAAAATCGCGGCGATATACTATGCGTATCATCACCCAACAGCGCCGGTTCGGATTTACGTAAAAAAGCGAATGCCGTTTGTTTCGCGGTGATGCGCGCAAACGTTTACATGGGCCCGGATCCCCATTGCGACCCATCCGCGGCCGGTTGCTCCGGCACGGCTTTCACCCGAATTTCAATCCATGCGGGCGGCATGACAGGCGGTTGTTCCGCCGCCATTGGCGAAAAAGAGGAAGAAAACATGGAAAAAGCGCTCCATATCCTCCGATTATGCATGAATTTCTTTTACAAAATGTTGTTCCGCTATTCCGAGCTGGTGCTGCTGGTCATCGTCGTCCTGGTATCCATGCAGGTCGTTCTCCGCAAGTTTTTCAAGACCGGCTTTTTCTGGGTCGAGGAAGTCTCCCTTCTCCTGGTCGTCTGGATGGCGTTCATCTCCATGGCCATCGGCGTGGCCGAGGATTTGCACATTTCCATCAACCTGTTCTACGACATGTTCCCGAAGCGCATGCGGCGGGCGATCGATGTCGTCAATACCCTTCTGGTGGCGGGCGTGGGGGCGATGCTGGCGTATTACGGTTATCTCCTCGTTCAGCACACCCGCGATTCCACCCTCGCCGCCACCAAATGGCCGTCCTTCATCCTCTACCTGATGATTCCGGTGTCGGGCGTGTATGTGGTGTATTTCGCGCTCCTGAAGCTGCACCGGCTGCTGTTCCGCCTGGCGCCGGACAGGGAAGACAGGGAGATAGCCGAACTATGACCACGACGCAATGCGCCATCACCCTCCTGTTTTCCACCTTCGGGATCCTGGTGATCGTCAAGCTTCCCATTCCCTTCGCCCTCATCATCTCCACCACCGCCACCGTCCATTACCTGAAAATCCCGCTGGTCACAGTCGGCCAGCAGATGGCCAACGCGGTGAACACCTTCAACCTGCTGGCCGTCCCCTTCTTCATCCTGGCCGGCGAAATCATGGGCGCCGGCGGCATATCGAACCGCATCGTCAATTTCGCCAACGTCCTGGTCGGCCGCTGGCGCGGCGGCCTGGCGCAGGTCAACGTGCTCGGGTCGATGATGTTCGGCGGCATTTCCGGTTCGGCCGTCGCCGACGTCTCCTCCATCGGCGCCATGCTTATTCCGCTCATGAAAAAGACCGGCTACGACGAAGGCTTTTCCGTCGCCCTCACCGTCACCACCGCCTGCCAGGGCGTGCTTATCCCGCCGTCCCACAACATGATTTTCTACGCCATGTCCGCCGGCACCGTATCGGTCGGCAAGCTGTTCCTGGCCGGGGTGACGCCGGGCGTCATGCTCGGGCTCGGCTTCATGGTTTATGTGGGCGTGGTGGCGGTGCTCCGCGACTTCCCCAAGGGCGACGCCAAATCGTTCCGCGAATCGCTCCGCATCACCAAGGACGCCTTCCTCGCCCTGTTCACCGCCTTCATCATCCTCGGCGGCGTCACCCTCGGGTTTTTCACCGCCACCGAGTCGGCCGCCATCGCCTGCCTCTACGCCCTGTTCATCTCGTTCTTCGTCTACCGCGATCTGAAGCTGGCGCAGATTCCGAAAATCCTGTCGAACGTGGTCCGCACCCTGACCATCACCTACAGCCTCATCGCCACCGCCGGCGCCTTCGGCTGGATAAACGCCTACATGCAGGTGCCGAAGCTCATCGCCACCTCGATGATGAGCATCAGCTCGAACCCGTACGCGATCATCGGCATGATCCTCGTCATGCTCCTGTTCCTCGGCTGCATCATGGACATGGCGCCGCTGATTTTCATCTGCACGCCCATCCTTTTGCCGGTCGCCAAGTCGATCAAGATGGATCCGGTGCATTTCGGCATAGTGATGATTTTCTCCCTGGCCGTGGGGCTGTGCACGCCGCCGGTCGGGTCGGCCCTGTTCGTCGGCTGCGCGGTGGGGAAGGTGACGATAGAGCGCGCGGTCAAGGCCATGCTGCCGATGTATTTCGTCATGATTTTCGTGCTGGTGCTGATTTCGTACTTCCCCATTCTGTCCATGTGGCTGCCGCGCATGATGGGGATCAGGTGACGCGGCGAAACGCGGCTTGTCCGTTCGGGAAACGTGTTTGGGATTTTTTTTGAAAAAAAGGAGCGAACGCATGTTCAGGAAACTTCTGGCGGTTCTGTGCGCATCCGTGTTGCTGGCCGGCGCCGCCCTGTCGGGCGAAGCGGTCACGCTGAGGCTGTCGACCAACCATACCGAGGATTTCGTCACCGGCAAGGCGTGCGCCCTTTTCGCCGATATGGTCAAGGAAAAGACCAAGGGGCAGGTGCTGGTCGAGGTCTATTACAACGCCGTCCTCGGCGACGAAAAGGTGGCCATCGAGCAGATGCAGTTCGGCACGCTCGATTTCGGCCGCATCAACGTGTCGCCGGTCACCGAGTTCGTCCCCGCCTTCAACGCGATAACCTTCCCCTTCATCTACACCGACGCCGACCACTTCTGGCGCGTCCTGGACTCGAAGGACATCGGCATGAAGCTGATGACCTCCCCGGAGATCAGGAAGGCCAAGTTCGAGGGCATCGCGTATTACGACAGCGGATCGCGGAGCTTTTTCATGCGCGACACCATTGTCCGCACCCCGGCCGACATCAAGGGCAAGAACATCCGCGTCCAGCAGTCCAGCCTGATGATCGGCATGATCAGGGCCCTCGGCGCCAACCCGACCGCCATGCCGGCGTCGGACCTCTACAGCGCGCTCCAGACCGGCGTCCTCGACGGCGCCGAAAACAACATCCCCTACTACCTCTCGCAGTCCTACAACGAAGTGGCGCCCCTCATCAGCATGGATGAGCACACCCGTTGCCCCGACGCATTGTTCCTGTCCGACGCCGGCCGCGCCAAGCTGACCGACGAGCAGTACAAAATCGTCAAGGAATGCGCCATGGAAAGCAGCCTGTGGCAGCGGAAAGCCTGGCGCCAGAGCGAAATCGACGGCCGCGAGGAAGCCGTCAAGCTCGGCTGCACCGTCACCGATCTGACGCCCGAGCAGAAAGCCATGTTCATGGAACTGGTCAAGCCGTTCAACGCCCAGGAAGGCGCCAAGTACAAGGACATCCTGGACGCCATCGAAAAATTGAAATAGCTTCTCACGGCGGGAACAGTCTCACCACATGGGGGAGTCAAGCGCCACCCCGGCCGGCGGCCCTCCGCCGGCCGGGCTTTCGTTTCCGCGCCCGAATGAATAGTCCAAATCTTCCGCTCGCACTGTCCGGATTGGGGATTGACATTGGGAAAGGAAAACTATACAACAAGCAAATGTTTTGTATGCAAAACAAAGTTTTGTTGATGGGACGGAAAAGGCGGGCGGTTTTATGCATTACGACATTGTGCACGACACTCCCGGCAGGCTGCGCGTGCATTGCCGTTGCGTTGTTCCGAATCGCCAGAACGCCGACCGCATCGCCCGCGTCATGATCGCGCGCGAAGGCGTGGTTTCGGCCGAATTGTCGCTCCGGACCGGCAATCTGCTGATACTCTACTCTCGCCTGTTGCCGCGCGGCCGCGTGCTGGAAGCGCTGAACGCGATGGATTCGGCGGAAGAATGCCCGGGCGGGGAAATTTCCCTCCCCGGCGCAAACGCGGCGCCGCCCGCCGCGTTCGAAAAAATGGCGGGCGGCATGATGGACAAGGCGCTCGTCGCGCTGGCGCGGAAATTCCTCGTTCCCGCGCCCGTCCGCGCCGTTATCGCCGTGTGCAGGGCGCTGCCGGCGCTTGCCAAAGGCATGTGGACGCTTTTGTGCGGGAGGATGGACGGAACCGTTCTCGACGCCGCCGCCTTGGGCTTTCTCGCCGTGCGCGGCGATTTCGCCGGGATGGAAAAGCTGCTGCGCCTTATGGCTGCGCCGGGGCTGCGCGCAGGCGGCCGGAACGGCCGATCTTCCCCTTTTTCGCTTGTCCGGGCGGCGGATGGCTGTCGTTTTTCGGGCGGCGCCCTCACTCTCGCCGATTTTATCCCCATTGGTTTGGTGGTATTCAGATTCGTCAACCCCGTCCTGTTTTCTTTGATACAGATAGCGGCAAAGGCAATGCTCGCCGTGCGTTCCCTAAGCCGCTCTCCGGGTGGAACATGCGCCGGCAAAGTGTTTGAACTGACAAACACTCACATGCGGAAAACCATTGCCGAAACAGCGTAATTATATAGATACAACATTGTTTTATTCGTAGAAACAAATATGCAACCATGTATTAATATTGATGATATGGGTTTGACAATTTCATGGTGTGGCATATAATAATTTTGATTGAATGGAGAAGATTATTGCCGTCGACTTGTCGTCGATGGTTGCCGATTTTATTGGAGGGGAACGAGGATGACGAACAGGGGCTGGTGGTGCTGTGTCGGCTGCGTGGCGCTGGGCGCGGTCGGAGCCGTCATGTACATGAAGCACAAGGAGAAGATCAAGCCCGCCGCGGCCGAACTGCTTGCCAAGGGCATGCGGCTCAAGGAAAAGGCGCTCGACTACGCCGCCAAGGCGAAGGAGCAGGCCGAGGACATTGTCGCCGAGGCGAAACACATCAACGAAACCGCCGACCAGCCGCAACAGGGCTGATCGCGCCGTATTCAGGCCAAATCCATGAAATACGACATTCTGCACGACATACCGGGCAGGCTGCGGGTCTATTGTCGCGACATCGACGTGAATCCGGGGAACGCCGCCGCCATCGGCGAGTTGCTGTCCATGCAGGACGGCATCGTCGGCGCCGCGTTGTCGGTCCGCACTCGAAGCCTGCTCATCCATTATTCCCGGGTCATTCCGCGGAAGCACATTCTCTCGCTTCTGGACGTTCTCGAACCGGACGACTGGGACGGGTTCGGCCTTGGCGCCGAAGATGCGCCGCAGTCCTTGTTCGATATGACAATCGGGGCTGTCATCAAGGAAACGATCAAAACGATCCTCAAGTACATTTTCCTGCCCGCGCCCGTCCGTTATTCCCTCATCCTCCTGGACGCGCTTCCCGGCATCGGCAAGGGGCTGGGATCGCTCGGCCGGGGCAGGGTGGATATCGCCGTCCTCGACGCCACCGCATTGACCATCCTCGCCGCGCGCCGCGATTTCAGCGCCATCCGCACTATTTTATGGATGTTCTCGGCCGCCGATTCGCTTGAGGAATGGACCAGGGAGCAGTCCCGCCGCGATCTGGCCGACAGCCTGGCGCTCCGGATCGATTCGGTGTGGATCAGGACGGAACGGGGCGATGTCAGGCGCCCGATGGCCGAAGTGGTCCCGGGCGATCTGGTGATCGTCCACGCCGGAAGCGTTATTCCGGTCGACGGCGTGGTCGCCGAAGGGGACGCGCTCGTCAACCAGTCCGCCCTGACCGGCGAAAGCGAGCCGGCCCACAAGACGACCGGCCTGTCCGTGTTCGCCGGAACCGTCATCGACGAAGGCATGCTGGTGGTCAGGGTGGTGAAAGCCGCCGGCCAGACCCGGCTCCAGGCCATCATCGAATTCATCGAGCAGTCGGAATCGCTCAAAGCCGGCGTGCAGTCGAAGGCGGAGCGGCTGGCCGACGCCATCGTCCCCTACAGCCTCCTGATGTCGCTGGCCGTGCTCATCGCCACCCGCAATCCCGCGCGGGCATCGGCCGTCCTGATGGTCGATTATTCCTGCGCCATCCGCATGTCGACGCCCCTCACCATCCTGAACGCGATTCAAGAAGGGGTGAAGAACGGCGTGTTAATCAAGGGCGGCAAATATATCGAAGCGCTTGCCACCGCCGACAGCCTGGTCATCGACAAGACCGGCACCCTCACCCAGTCGAAGCCGTGGGTGGCGAAGGTGATCGGGTTCGACGGCTGGAGCGAGACGGAAGTGCTCCGCACCGCCGCCTGCATCGAGGAGCATTTCCCCCATCCGGTCGGGCGGGCGGTGGTGAAAAAGGCGGAAAGCGAAAACCTCCGCCACCGCGAACGCCACGCCAGGCCCGAATACATTCTCGCCCACGGCATCGCCTCCCGCCTGGGCGACAAGGAAATACTGGTCGGCAGCGCCCATTTCATTTTCGACGACATGCGTGTCGAATTGACCGACGAGGTCGGGCGCGAAGCGCGGGCCGAGGCGGACAGCGGCCATTCGCTCCTGTACATGGCATATAACGGGCGCCTGGTCGGCATGCTTTCCATCGAGGATCCGGTCCGGCCCGACGCCGGCGACACCATCCGGGGCTTGCGGGAATGCGGCGTTCGGCACATCGACATGCTTACCGGCGATGGCGAACGGACGGCGGCGGCGGTGGCCGCCCGGCTCGGCATCGCATCGTTCCGATCCGGCCTGCTGCCGGTCCAGAAGGCGGACCTGATCGGCGGGTTCAGGGCGGAGGGGCGCAAAGTCATGTTCGTCGGCGACGGGGTGAACGATTCGCCCGCCTTGTCCGCCGCCGACGTCGGCGTGAGCCTGAAGGACGGCGCCGACCTCGCGAAGGAAGTGGCGGGCGTGGTGCTGGTGGATGGGCGGCTGTCCGACCTGGTGACGGCGCGGGCGCTGTCGAGCCGCGCGCTCGCGCGGATCAACCGCCAGTTCGGCTTTATCATGGGCATCAATTCCGTCCTTATCGGGTTCGGCCTTTTCGGCGCCATAACGCCCCGGCTGGCCGCCGTTCTCCATAACCTGGGCACCGTGGCCGTCACCGCCAACAGCATCCGGAAACTTCTCCCGGACGAGGAGCCGGCTCCGGTGCTGGCCATGCCGCTGGAGCGCGGGGCGGATCTCGAACTGGCGGATTCCGCCCGCAGCGGCATTGCGTGATCGGAGCGCGCGGTTTTTCGTTGCGCCTTTTTTTTGAAAGCGACCAATGAATATAGAAAGCTTTTTCCCCGGCCGTATCAGGGTCAGTTCCCCATTGTTCACCAGGCGGGAGAATGTGGACAAGGTGCGCGAAACGGTCGGGGCGATCGAGGGCATACGCGATTTTTCCGCCAATCCGCGCACCGGCAGCCTTACCATCCTCTACGATCCCTTGGCTATCACCATGGAAATGCTGATGAACGCCAAGGGGGAGATTGAGAAAATGGAGCGGGAGTTTTCCGCCCGGAAAGGGGAATCATGATTCTGAACCGCAACGCCGACAACGAATTGACGTCGGTCCCGCTCGCGCAGGTGAACGACACCGGCGCCTATATCGTGCACAATGTTTCCGGCCCCGAGCTGCAGCGGCACCGCTTGTCGGAGATCGGCATAATCGCCGGCGCCCGGGTGTCGGTCGTGACCTGTTCCCGCGGCATGCGCGTCATCAAGGTCGGCGAAAGCCGCATGGCGCTGTCCCCCGGCACCACCGAACACATCTGGCTTCATCCGCAAAAGGGATAAACGGAAAAGTCCGTTTTCCAATCGGAACTGCGCGCATCATTCGCGGAACCTCGCGGTTCCCGCCGGGGGGGGGGCCCGGGGGGCCCCCCCCCGCCGGTTTGGGGGTGACATGGGTTGCGGCAAAACCCAAAAATGGAGGTTTTTGACGGCGGGCGGGGGTGACACGCGGGGCGAAAAAAATATTTTTGTTTTAGAGGA
>JAVBRW010000394.1:0-3951 GCA_031547475.1 Planctomycetota bacterium | reverse complement strand
TCTACACCCCCCTAGCGGTTTTCCCCCCCACCCATCCTCGCCCTCTGGGTCCCCGAGCCCGCCTCCCCCGCCCGCGCACTCCCTTAACGTCATCCCGGCGTCCAAAACCTCGAACCGGGCAAAAAACGGGATCGTGTGCCGGGATAATTCGTGATTGACAATCGCTCCATCAGAAACACAAAGCCGCATTCGGACTGCGGCACAATAATTATTGCATTCTCACCACCAGCCGCGAACCTTCCCCACCCGCAGCCGCACCTCCCCTCCCCGCCTTTGGTAATCGGCCAGTTTCACCACAACCGCGCCGTTGTCGAACAGCAGCGCGTGATCGGCGATGTGGCCGACCCGCAGGCGCAGATCGGTGAATTTCACAGCATAGCCGGACAGGCGGATCTTGCCGTCGGCGAACGCCATTTTGCGCCCTTCAAGCTCCTCGTGGGGAAGCCCGAAGCCGAAATCCTGGTAAACCGTTTCCCGAAGAGTGAATTCGTCCGGCCCGGTGACGGAAAATATCTCGCCGACCGGACTTTTCATCGCGGAATGGAGGAAATGGATGGTGAACGAATCACCGATCCCCACCGGATGGGAGAAAAGCGTTTTGCCGTCGGCGTCGCTGGCGATCAGCGCCAATCCGCGCGGCCAAACGGCGCCGGCGGCAACCACGGCCGCCGCCAGCGCCAGAATCGACAGAATCCGCTTCATCGACCCGGAACGCATGCTACTTAATCAAGCCCTTTTCCCTGAAATAGCGCTCGGCGCCCGGGTGGAAGGGAATGGTGACGCCGTTGGCGTATTTCTTGAGATCGAACTCGGCCGCCTTGTTGTGGGCGATCTTGAGCGTGTCCAGCTTGTCGAAAATCGTCTTGGTGATGGCGTAGACGGTATCGTCTGACACGTCCTTGTTGACAATGAGCATGGCCTGCACCGACAGCGTCTCGACATCCTTGTCCTGGCCCTTGTAGGTGCCGGCCGGGAGCTGGTCCTTGGCGAAATAGGGGAACTTGGCGACGATTTCGTCGCGGACCTTGCCGTCCACCGGAACGAAATACACGTCCTGCATGGTGGTGATGTCCTGGATGGCGGGGTTCGGCGTGCCGATGGTGAAGACGAACGCGTCGACCTGGCGATCCTTGAACTGATCGGCCGTCTCGCCGTAGGGCAGGAAAATGGGCTGGATGTTGTCGTAGGTCAGGCCGTAGAATTCGAAAATCTGCCGGCAGTTGGCTTCGTTGCCGCTGCCCCGGGCGCCGACCGAAATCTTCTTGCCCTTGAAATCGGCCATCTGCTTGATGCCGGACGGGATGCTGGCGACCACATGCAGGTACTCGGGGTACAGGCGGGCGATGGCCCGGAGGTTGGTCATTTTGGACTTGAAGGCGCCCAGGCCGTTGTAGGCCTCGTGGGTCAAATCGTTCTGGACGATGGCCAGATCGACATCGTGAACCTGGGTCAGGCGCAGGTTTTCGCCGGTGGCGCCGGTGGACTGGGCCGACACTTCAAGGTTCGGGTTTTCAGTCGAAATCAACTGCGCCATCGCGCCGCCAAGGGGATAATACACGCCGGCCGTGCCGCCGGTTCCCATGGTGAGCCGTTCGCCCGCGAACGCACCGGCGCCAACCGCAGCCAAAACCAGGGCAAGCGCAAAACCGGTCAACAACTTTTTCATCGTCGTCTCCTCATCCTCAATGCCGAACGTCATGTTATTCCGCCGGAACAATCCGGAGTCCGCATCACGTCCACATAGTACTCAGGAAAAGGAAAACGCCGCAACAAAAAAAATTAAGTAAACATCAAGTAAACGCCGAACTGATGACGCTCAGTCCGTAACGCTGGTACTGGTTCAGCATTTGGCCGTACGCGTCGGTTCGCTGATTAATCAGATCCGAGAGACGCCGGCGGGCCGAAGCGATTTGCCTGTCCAGGTAATCGAAATCGGGAGTTCCATCCCGGTTGAAGCGGTAATGGAGATCGGAAGCGTGGGCGGAGGCGCCGGCGGCGGACAGCAGATTCGCCATCAGGGACAAAAAGCCCCAACGCGCCAACAGACCGAGCGAGCCCAATCCGGTCGGATCGTAAAACATGAAATCCCCCGGCCGCAACAATACCATTTCCCGCAAATAGGCGGCGATGATTGCGCGGTTGCTGGTGGCGATGATGTCGCGGTGATGCAGCGCCCGCATCGACCGGGAACTCAAGGGGGAAAACCGGAAGCCGGCCCGGGAGGAATGGCCCAGCATGACGGGCGAAAACACGCCGGCGCCCAAAAACCAGCGATTTATCGCTTCCCGAATGGCTTCCCGGATATCGCGGGCGGACGATGTCGGATGAAGCGTTTCCCGGATCAGCACGAGGAACGGATCCATCCCGGCCAAATCCTGATTGGCGGATGCGTCCATCGATTCGCCTATCCCCCCGCCGTATTTCGAATACAGATCGATGAATTGGGATGCGGAGGCGATAGCCTGCGAATTATTGTAGCTGTCAAACGTCGCCACCAGCTCCCGGACCGACCGCGAGCCGGCGGAGCCGAGCCGTTCCTCCACGGAAACGGCTTCTTCCGATGCCGGACGCGTCTGTCCTTGTCCGAGAGAGGCGGAGTCGTCGTATGGGGCGCGCGCAGCGCTCGTTACCTCGACCTGATCCGGCACTTCCGCCGCCTCCATGACCGGGGCGACGGCCTGCGCCGGCCGCTTTTGTTCCACTTCATGTATCGATATCGAACTATTGATGCCCGTTCCGCCTGGCTTTTCTTCGATTGCAGTGACGTCCATGACAAACCCTCCTTCGCGAACGCCTCCCTCCCGGTCATTACTATCGCTTCAAACCCAAACGGCTTCGCCGCCGGACGTTAAAATCATGCGGCGGCGGCCATGCATTTTATCACATAGCCGCGCGTATTATTATTGTTTTAATGACAATACATTTAAGAGGTTCCCTTAAGAGATGGAATTGGGAGATGGAAACTAAGGATGGAAAGGGTAGACAAGGAGGTGCGTCATGGTTAACTCAATCGATTCCACCAACAACTATTATCAGCAAATGCAGGCTGCCGCGCAAATCCAGTTGCAACACCCGGTTCCGCCCCAACCGGGTCCGGGTCCGCAACCGGGTCCGGGTCCCGCGCCGGGGCCGCAGCCCGCGCCACCGCCTCCTCCGCCTCCGCCGCCGATTCCGACTCCGGTGCCCGCGAACGGTGCATTGCCGGAGAGTTTGATACCGCACAACGCGACCGGCATGACGCCGTACGAACAGGCCAATGCGGTGCCGAGCGCCATGGAGTTGGAAAACCTCGAAATGGCGAAATATTACCAGCAGGACTACGAGGACGCGGCCAACGACGGCGATACCGGAGACGATAGCGACAGCGGCACGAATACGGACAACAACGGCGGGTTGAGTTCGCCCGACTTTTATTTGAACATGTATGCGGACGCGAGGGCGATGAACATAGTCAACGCGGAGCAGGATTATCTGCTCAATCCCGCCACCAATCCGTCGACCGGCGCGATAACGCCGCCTCCGGTGCCTCCGCCTGGCCCGCAGCCTGCTCCGGGACCGGAGCCCGGCCACGGCCCGACGCCTCCGGGGCCGCCGCCGCCGCCTCAACCGCCGCACCCGCTTTATGAAGTATCGCAGGCGGAGAACGCCTACGCGACGGACGGCAGAGCGCCGGAAGAGCTTAACGGTTCGACAACGGTCAATACTACCGTATGATTCGCGGTCCGAAGTTCCCGCGAATTCCTCATAGTGTTGTGCCGGCCCCGGAATGGTTCCGGGGCCGGTTTTGTTTTGGAATGCGGGGACATGTTGGAATGGCGCTGAAATAAGGTCGGAAATTCGTATCGTGTTATGTATGGGGAGGTTTGGAAGCCACCCCCTCTCCCCGACCCTCTCCCCCTCTCGGGGGCGAGGGAGAACGCCGGGCGGAACGAAAAGACAAAACGCGTTGTC
>JAVBRW010000409.1:0-7165 GCA_031547475.1 Planctomycetota bacterium | reverse complement strand
ATTGGCGGAGAGACAGGGATTCGAACCCTGGGTACAGTTTCCCGTACACACGCTTTCCAAGCGTGCCCGTTCGACCACTCCGGCATCTCTCCGCACGCAGATTCGGTTGTGAAATTTCGGGCGACATAAAAAACCAAACGCGGCGTTTATGCCGCGTTTTGTGCAAGATATAATGCCAAGCGGCAACCGGTTTGTCAAGACATTTCACGGCGCGGGCAAGAAAAAATTGCGGGCGGGAAAGTGGGCCGGCAAGCCGGTGCGAAACCGGGCGATCAAATCCTACCCCTCCCCCTTTTCCGCCAGAAACGCGGCTATCGCCCGCCACGCCTTGGCGGGCGGCAGCTTGTCCATGCCCTCCCCCGCGTCGAGAACAAGCGCGCCCGGAGGCGCCCAGACGCGCGCGTCGCTCGGCCCGAAAACGACAGCCTTGGCCGGAGAGCGGCCGGACGCGCTCTCCACCGCGCCGGCCAGGTGGGACACGCCGCTGTCGTTCCCGACATACAGCCAGGCGTGGGCAAGCACCTGCGCCAGCGTCTCCAGCGCCGCGCACCGGAGATGGACGGCGCCGGGAAACGCGCCGGCCAGCCGCGCGCCCGCATCGCCGTCCGCCTCGCCCGACACCACCGCGACGCCGCACCCCGGGCCGGCATACTCCAGCGCCATGCGGCCGACGGCGATGAAATTGTCCAGAGGCCAATTCTTTTTCGCCGAACCCGAGCCCGGATGCAGTGCGATGTATTTTCCGGTTTTGCCCTTCCCGGGCGGCGGTTCCACCAGTTCGGGGAGACGGATGCGGGCCGCGCACAACCCGGCCCAATCCACCGCCGCGCCGGTCTCCATCAAGCCGTAGCGCTGGCAAAAGCCCGCCGCCGCCTTTGCCAGCCAGGCGCCGATGCTTTCGCGATGGCCTGCCGGGGGGCGGGACGGGCAAAAAACCTTTCCCGCGCCCGGCGCCACCCGGTCGAGCCGTTCCTCGAAGGCGGCGGCGGCCGCGCCATCGGCGGCGTCGACATAGGACAACAGCCAATTGCAGCCGGCGAAAACGGCCCGGAGCGCCGGCGGCGGCGGCGCGGCGCTTTCGGAAAAGAGCCAGGAAAACGCCGCCCTGTCCCAATCGAAACAGCGATCCGCCCAACCGGGACGGTTGAAAAGCGCGCCCCGCTCGCCGGGAGCGGCCAGGCAGATTTCCGCGCCGGGGAACGAATCCTTCACGAAACGGATAACGCTCCGGACCGCCAGCACATCGCCCAGCGCTCCGGGCCGGAGAATGACCACTTTGGATATTTTGCCTCGTATGGGAAACATGCGGCGGCTCCTTCAGTCCTTCCCCCCCCCCATTGTCAAAATCGCGGCAACCCGCTATATCGCAAAACATACGAAAAAATTCGAAATCCGCAATATTCCACATTTTCCTGTTTTAATGGTTCCGCTTTTCAATATACTGGTGCTGTTCTAGGGTATTTTTTGTCCGCTTCGCTGCGGCGGCCATGGAGAATTCCGTTGCGGAACATTGCGTTCAACTGTCTTGCCGGCCCCTTGAAAGGCCAGGCCTTTCATCTTGATGGAGGGCCGGTTTTCCTTTTCGGACGCCATGCCAAGGCGACCTTCAGCCTCGCCTGCGATCCCGCCGCCAGCCACCTGCATTTTCTTGTCGACACTTCGGAAAACCGCATTCGCATTTTCGATCTCGGATCGACCAACGGGCTGGTCATCAACGACAAGCATCTCGGCGGCAAGCAGGGCGCGCCGTTCACCGATTTCGTCGCCCTGAAGGACGGCGACACCGTGCTGGCCGGCGCCTGCCTGTTCAAGCTTTCGGTTGTCGAGGAAACGCCCTCGACCCGCGTCGCCCGCCTGACAAACCAGCAGGAGAGCCCGATATCCGCCGGTCAGATCATTCCGGCGGGCGGCAGGCTGACGGCGATCGTCGTCAAGGGGAACCCTCAGGCCTGTCAGGCGCCGGCAAGCGAATCGGGCGCTCCCACCATCGAGATGGGCGAAGGCGAACCGGGCCAGCCCGTCCTGCCCGAGGTGAGCGGCTACACCATTATCGAACGCATCGGCGGCGGCGGCAAGGGCGTGGTTTTCCGCGCGGTGAAAAACGACTCGGGCGTGTCCGCCGCCATCAAGACGCTGCCGTTCAACCGCAACAAAAACAAGAAAAAACGCTCGCTCGAAATGTTCCGCCGCGAAATAAACATCACCCGCCAACTCGAGCACCCGAACATCATCCGCTACCTCGGCGACGGCCTGAGCCAGGGCATGCCGTACCTGGCGCTGGAGTATGTCGAGGGCGGCACCCTGGACGAACTGATCCGCCGCTCCCCCGAGCGCCGGCTCGATCTGCCGACGACGGTTCCGCTGTTCATCCAGATTCTCGAAGCCGTCGCCCACATGCACAATCATTTTCTCGTCCACCGCGACATCAAGCCGAAAAATGTCCTGCTCGATCTCCGGCGCGGCGGCGGCATGGCGGCCAAGCTGTCCGACATGGGCCTGTCCTGCCGCTTTTCCAACAACGATTCGGACGAGTTCCTGCCCATCGTCAGCGAGGGCGGCACGCCCGCCTACATGCCGCCGGAGCAGCTTACCGATCTGACGCGGGCCATTCCCCAGTCCGACGTGTTCAGTTCCGGCGCCACCCTCTACCAGATGCTGACCGGATCGCTTCTCTACGACTTCACCGATCGGGATCAGCACGACACCATAATCGAAGGCAACATCACCCCCATCCTCGCCCTCCGGCCGGATCTTCCGATTCAGGTCGCCAATGTCGTCACCAAAAGCCTGTCCTACCGCCCCGAGCACCGCTACGCCAACGCCCAGGAAATGCTGGACGCGTTCAAATCCGCCCTGGCGTGACGGAATCCGACCATGACAAACCTATCGATCACGGTAGGGCGCGGCCCTTGTGGCCGCCCGCGTTTCGCCAACGAATGCCTTACTCCGCAACCAACCCGCCCATGAAAGACGGGCGGCCACAAGGGCCGCGCCCTACCCGCGATCGGTGCGTCGCCAGAACAGAACATGGGAACGAAAATTTCAAACAAGCGTGGCATATACCCAAAGCGAATTGGTTTTGGGTATACATGACATTCACCACCACCCGCACGCCTTTTAATTTTGTAAACCTGTTTTACAAAAATGAGTTGACAAAATCGCGATTTGATTTTACAGTACAGACAGATTCGAAGGCAATCAAAGCATATTTTCCATTGCGCCTCGGCGCCCTCTTTCCATCTGGAATGTCCGCATGCTGCCAGTCCGTTGCTGGCCTGTCATGACGAGCAGCACCCTTTTCCTCATTGCATAGGGAGACACGCATGAAAAAGATCCTCGCGCTCGTGGTGATCCTCGCCTTGTCCGCGACCAGTCTGATGGCGGAAGACTGGCCCACCAAGAACATCAACCTGACCGTCCCCTACAACGCCGGCGGCACCACCGACCTGACCGCGCGCGGCCTCGCCAACGGCATGTCGAACGGGCTCGGCGTCACCGTCAACGTCATCAACACCCCCGGCGCCGGCGGCAGCGCCGGCAGCCTGAACGTGCAGAACGCCCGCCTGGACGGCTACTCCATGCTCGCCAACGGCATGCTCGCCTTCGCCACCATGCCGGTCAACGGCTATACCGAAAAAACCTTCCGCGACTGGGACATTTGGATTGCCACCTATTCGCCGAACGCCTACATCGTCCCCAAGAACTCGCCCTACAACACCATCACCGACCTGGTCGAGGCCATGCGCAAGAACCCGGGCAAAATCACCGCCGGGACAGCCGGCATCGGCACCGGCGGCCATTTCGGCGCCGAAGTGCTCCGCGCCGTCGCCGGAGCCGACTACAAGCACATCACCTATCCGGGCGGAGCCGCCGCCGTCACCGCCACCCTGGCCGGCGAAGTCGATTTCTGCCCGCAGCTTTTGGCCGAGTTCAAGGATTTGATCCTGGCCGGCGAAGTCAAGGTGCTCGCCTCCGCGTCGGACGCGGACATCGATCTCGGCAAGGGCATCGTCATCCCGAGCCTCAAGAAAGCCTACCCCAAGGAATCCGCGAAGTATCTGCCGATGGGCGAAGTCACCGGCATTCTCATCCCGAAGGGCCTGGCCGAGGCCAAGCTGAAGAAGATTGACGAAGCGTTCGATTTCGCCGTGAAACAGAAGGACTTCCTCGACTTCACCGCCCTGAAGAGCTTTGTCGTCAACCCGATGGGCCGCGAAGCGTCCCAGAAGTTCCTCGAAGCCTTCGCCGCCCGCGCCAGCTACATCCTGTTCGACGCCGGCGCCGTCACCATCGATCCGGCCAAATTCGGCCTCAAGCGGCAATAGGCGCCAGAAAACGCCACATATCCGGTATCGGCGGCCCCGAAATGCCATTCTGTCCTGGACGGAATGGCATTTCGGGATCACCGGCCGCTCGGCTTGTCGGCGGAAGGATACGTTATGGAAAAGAAAACCAAGGATTGCGTATTCGCGCTCGGCCTGATTGCGCTCGGGCTGTACGTGATTTACGAAAGCTGGAACATGATTGAACTGGCGTCGAAACCGCCGTTCCGCATCGAGCAGTTCCGCGTCTCGCCCGGCATGCTTCCCATGGTTTTGGGTTGGGGGCTGGTGCTCTTCAGTTCGGTTCTCCTCGCCACCAGCATCCGCGGCGGCGGCATGGCGCTGCTGGGCAGCCATGTCAAAACCGCGATTCAGCGCATCGTCGGCTCGTTCCGCAACCGGGACATGCAAAGCATGATGATCAGCACCGTCATCATGTTCGTTTATACCTTCGTCATCCTGGGTCTCAGAATCGGCAATTGGCAAATGCCCTTCTGGGCCGGTGCGATACTGTTTCTGCTCATGCTCATCGGCTATCTCCGCGCCACCAAATGGTGGACCATCCTGGTGTGCTCGGGCGTATCGGTGGCGCTCATCGTCCTCTTGTTCGAGGTCGTGTTCAAAACATCGCTTCCATAGGAAAATCCACATATGGCTACGCAATATATGATGGAGGCGGTCTGGACCATTCTTACTCCATACAACCTCCTGTTTCTCGTTTTGTCCACCGCCGCCGGATTGGTGATGGGCGTTCTTCCCGGCCTGAGCGCCACCATGGCGATTGCGCTCCTGACCGGCCTGACCTACAACTTCCCCACCCAGTCGGCGGTTATCGCCTTGCTCGGCGTCTATGTCGGCGCCATTTCCGGCGGCTGCCAATCCGCCATTCTTCTGAACATCCCCGGCACCCCCGCCTCGGCCGCCACGACGCTGGACGGGTTTCCCATCGCGAACCGGGGCGAAGGCGGTCTGGCGATTTTCCTCGCCACCACCGCCAGTTGCATCGGGACCATGATTAGCGTGTTCTTCGTCCTGACCCTGACTCCCATCCTGACCCGCTTCGCGCTCAAGTTCGCCAGTTGGGAGTTTTTCCTCCTGTCCATTTTCGGCATTCTCATCTGCGGCACCATCACCGCCCAGGGGAACGCCCTGAAGGGCTGGATCAGCGGTATTCTCGGGTTGCTGGTGGCGACGATCGGGCTGGACACGGTGGACACCTTCCCCCGCTTCTCCTACGGGAACGTCAACATCATGGCCAACATCCAGCTTATCCCGGTGATGATCGGCTTGTTCGGCTTCCCCGAAATCGTCCGCTCCTTCAAGCATTTCACCGAAGAGCGGCTTCAGGCGCTGACCAAGTTCCAGCCGAGGGAGGGAATGCGGCTGATCGGGCAAAACTCCCTGGCCATACTGCGATCCTCCGTCATCGGCGTCGTGGTCGGCATCATCCCCGGCGTGGGCGAGGATGTCGGCGGCTGGCTGTCCTACTGGGCGACCAAGACCTACGACAAGCATCCGGAGAGTTTCGGCAAAGGCAACCCGAAAGGCATCATCGCCGCCGAAACCGGCAACAACTCCTGCATCGGCGGCGCCATCATCCCGGTCCTGAGCCTGGCGGTGCCCGGTTCCGCTCCGGCGGCGGTGCTGCTGGCCGCGTTTTTCATGCACGGCTACCGGCCCGGGCCGCTCCTGATGACCGAATCGCCCAGCTTCATGTACAGCATCTGCGTCTATCTCATGTTCGCGTCCATCGCCATGTGGCTGATCGCTCTCGGCATGGCCAAGCTGACGGTCCGCGTCCTGACCGTCAACAAAAAGATACTCATGCCCATCATCTATCTCCTGTGCATTATCGGCGCGTATCTCATCAACTACAACCTGTTCGACGTCAAGGTCATGTTCGTGTTCGGGCTGGTCGGCCTCATCCTTTCCTATATGGAAGCGCCGGCGGCTCCGTTCCTTCTCGGCGTCATTCTTGGTCCCATGACCGATTCGAACCTGCGGCGCGGCCTCCGGTTGTCCGACGGCTCGTTCGCCCCCATGTTCGAACGCCCCATCTGCATCGCGTTCCTCGCCATTTGCGTGTTCATGATTCTGAGCCAAACGGGACTGTTTACGTGGGTGAAGCGGGGCATGCGCAAAGCGTAGTGCGGTTACGGCATAATGCGGCAAGGTTATTTTTTGCCTGAATTGGCATGTCAATACGAGGCACACCGATTTTAATATTGCTGTTCAATGCAAAATGGAGCGGCAATATTTTTGCGGCGAAACAAGTAAACGTTTTCCAAACTTCCATGCCCTGCTCGATACGGGCCGAATTCAACCTTCGATATAGGAAACTATCCGAATCATGGCTACCCAATATATGCTCGAAGCGATAGCGACCATCCTGGTTCCATACAACCTTCTTTTCCTTGTCCTGTCCACCGCCGCCGGTCTGGTGATGGGCGTTCTTCCCGGCCTCAGCGCCACCATGGCGATTGCGCTCCTCACCGGTCTGACCTACAACTTCCCCACCCAGACGGCGGTCATCGCGCTCCTGGGCGTCTACGTCGGCGCCATTTCCGGCGGCTGCCAGTCCGCCATACTTCTGAATATCCCGGGCACCCCCGCCTCGGCCGCCACCGCCATGGACGGTTTCCCCATCGCAAGGCGCGGCGAAGGCGGGCTGGCCATCTTTCTCGCCACCACCGCCAGTTGCCTCGGCACCATGCTGAGCGTGGTGTTTGTCCTCACCCTGACGCCCATCCTGACCCGTTTCGCCCTCAAGTTCGCCAGTTGGGAGTTTTTCCTCCTGTCCATTTTCGGCATTCTCATCTGCGGCACCATCACCGCCCAGGGGA
>JAVBRW010000109.1:0-20204 GCA_031547475.1 Planctomycetota bacterium | reverse complement strand
GGAGGGAGGTTGCCGGCGCGGACGAACTTCCGGAGCCGTCCGGGTTTCTGCGCCGGCAACGGGCGTAATGGCCGATCAGGCGGGGAGAGGAATCAGGGCAGTTGGCCGAACGCCGGTTTCCGCTTGCCGAGGAACGCGTCGACGCCTTCGGCGCAGTCCGGCGTTTTGAAAATTTCCGCGCTGTAGCGCAGGTTGTCGATGAACGATTCCTCGGTCGTCTTGTGGCCGAGATCGCGGACGCCCTTCTTGATCAGCTTGATCGCCTCGAACGGCTGGCGGGCGATGCGTTCCGCCAGCTCCAGCGCCTTCTCCGCCGCCTTGCCGGCCGGCGCCAGGCGGTTGACCAGGCCGAGGCGGAGGCATTCCTCCGCTTCGACGAAATCGCCCAGGTACATCATTTCCATCGCTTTCGCCGGGCCGACCAGTTTCGGCAGGCGGAACAGGCCGCCGCTTCCCGGGAACACGCCCAGGTTGATTTCCGGCATGGCGATTCTGCCCTTTTCCGACAGGATGCGGATGTCGCAGGCCATGGCCATTTCGAAACCGCCGCCGCACACAGACCCTTCCATCGCGCACACCACCGGCTTCGACAAAAACTCGATGGCGTTGAACGTTTCGTTTTCCTTTTGCAGTTTTTTGCCGATGACATCGTCCCACACCTGCGGGAATTCCTTGACGTCGGAGCCGACGCAAAAGGCGCGGTCGCCCGAGCCGGTCAGCACGATCACCCGCGCCTCGTCGTCGTTTTCGAGCTTCCGCAGCACATCGTTCAGCTCGTTCCTGAGCGGCAGGGTCACCAGGTTGAGGGGCGGATTGGCGAGGGTGGCGAGGACGACGCCTTTGCCTTTCTTCTCCACCCGGACCAGATTGTTGGCGTACTCCATGGCTGTTTCTCCCTCACTTCCATGTGACGTTGGTGTTTTTCCGCGGCGCGGTGCGGACGAAGCGGACGGACGGATAGCCGATCAGCATGGCGACCAGGAACTTCTCGCCGTGGGTGCCGAGGAACTGCAGGGCTTCCCGGTTGATCTTGGCGACGTAGGACAGGTACTGGTCGTACATGACGCCGAGGCCGTGGGCGACGGCGGTCAGTTCCATGTTCTGGGCGGCGACGCCGGCGTCGAGTTCGGCGTTGCATTCGAGAAAGACGACGACCGGGGCGTTCCGGAACAGGTAGTCGTTCTCCGGGTTCTTTTTCCGCATGTCGCAGAAGCGGGACACCGGCCGCAGCATGTCGCGGGGCATGTTGACCTTGCCGGCCAGTTGCTTTTCCAGCAAATCCCAGATGATGCGCTTGAACTCGCGGAGGTTTTCCTGGATGACGTAGAAGTGGAAGTCCTGCCGGTTGGACGCGCTCGGCGAGCAGCGGCCGGCGTTGATGATGTCCTTGATCTTGTCCGCCTCGACCTCCCGGGGGGCGAAGTCGCGGACGCTGCGGCGGAACTTGATGGCGCGCAGAACCTTTTTCGGATCGAGATCGAACTTGGCCGGTTCGTACTCCTCCACGTCCGACATGTCGTAGGCCGGTATGGACACCGCCCGTTTCGGGCAGATGGCCACGCAGTGGCCGCACTTGATGCAGCGCTTCCGGTAGACGGCCTTGCCGTCCTTCAGGACCAGGCAGTCCGATATGCAGTCGTCGACGCACTTGCCGCATCCGACGCACAACGACTCGTCGATTTTTATCATGCTCTTTCTCCAATTTGCGCATCCCATAATTAAGGGGCGGCCACTATGGCCGCCCGGGCGGGGGATGCCGCGATACGTTTCCGTCATCAATCCAGCAGGATGGTATTATCGGAATTCGCCGCTTTTTTACAAGATTTTTCGACCGCGCTTGTCGGGCCGATCCTTTTGGGGAAATTTGGATAAACCATAAGGTGAAGCATGTCTCCGGAGGACAGGATATTGCACGGACTTGCCATCGAACGCTGGAGGCGCGCATGCCGGAAAACAACGGTGCGAAAACGGGACTGCTTGAATTGTTCCTGGTTTTTTTGCGGCTGGGGTTCACCTCGTTCGGCGGCCCGATCGCGCATCTCGGCTATATGCACGACGAATTCGTCGTCCGCCGGCGCTGGATGGGCGAGGGAGGGTACGCCGATCTGGTGGCGTTGTGCCAGTTCCTTCCCGGGCCGGCCAGCAGCCAGGTCGGCATGGCCATGGGCATTGCCCGGCGCGGCTATTGGGGCGGGCTGGCGGCGTGGGCCGGCTTTACCGCTCCTTCCGCCCTTTTCATGACCCTGTTCGCCCTCGGCGTGTCCGCCTATTCCGAAATATTCACGCCCAGCCTTCTCCACGGGTTGAAAGTGGTGGCGGTGGCGGTGGTGGCGCAGGCGGTGCTGACCATGGCGCAAAAGCTGTGCGTCGGCGGGGTGCGCGTCGCCGTCATGGCCTGCGCCGCCGTCGCTATGCTGGCGTTCCCGCACGCGATCGTCCAGGTCGCGATGATCGTGGCGGCCGGCCTTGCCGGCCTCCTCCTGTTCCGGCCGGAAAACGAGGGCGGAACGCGTTCCGTGGAGGCGGAGACGGGCGGGAGGCGGTTGCACGGCGCGGCGTTTATCGCCCTTTTCTTTATCCTGCTTTTCGCCTTGCCGTTGGCCGCGCGCTGGACCGGCAGGCATGAACTGGATGTCGCCGGCTCGTTTTATCGGGCGGGTTCGCTGGTGTTCGGCGGCGGGAATGTCATTCTTCCGCTGCTGCAGGCGGAGGTCGTCACGCCGGGCTGGGTGTCGAACGATGCGTTCCTCGCGGGGTACGGCGCCGCGCAGGCGGTGCCGGGGCCGCTCCTGTCGTTCGCCGCCTTCCTCGGCGCGTCCATGCGCATCGCGCCCGGCCCGCTGGCGAACGCGCTCCTCTGCCTTGTCGCCATTTTCCTGCCGGCGTTTCTGTTGATTGCCGGCGCTCTTCCGTTCTGGAACGCGCTTCGCCGCAGCCGCCGCATGCAGGCCGCCCTGGCCGGGATCAACGCGGCGGTGGTGGGCCTGCTCCTCGCCGCCCTCTACACGCCGGTGTGGACGAACGCCATCCACAAGCCGAAGGATTTCGCGCTTGGCCTGGCATGTTGGCTCGCGCTTGCCCGGGGCAAACTGCCGCCGTGGCTGGTGGTGATAATCGGGATGGCGGGGAATCAGGCGTTTATGCGGCTGTTCGGAACAACGGCATGAAAAACGGCCCGCCGTTCAACGAACGGCGGGTCGCTACATCGGAGTCCCGAGGGTTTTCGGTATGCATACTACTGGTTCTTCGACTTCCCGTTCGCCTGCGGCGCGTCGTCCGCGCCCTTGTCTTCCAGCTTTTCGTCCGCCTCGGCCGCCGCCACCATCAGGGCGGCCATCTTGTTTTTCTTGGCGCGGGCCTCGGAGATGAACGGCCACGCCAGGGACAGCGCCGCCAGGATCCACAGCACGATGCAGATGGGCGAGCGGAAGAAGATCCCGAACGAGCCGTCTCCCAGTATCATCGACTGCCGGTACGACTGCTCCATCATGGCGCCGACCACCGACGCTAGGATCAGCGGCGCGGTCGGTATCTTGAACTTTTTCATCAGATAGCCGATGAAGCCGAGTATGGTCAACAGAATGAAATCGAGGGCCGAGAAGTTGATGGTGTACACGCCCAGGAAGGCGACCGACACGACCAGCGGATAGAGGATGCGGGCCGGCACCGCCAGCACGCGGACCAGGAGCCCGGCCAGCGGCAGGTTGATGATGGCGCAGACGACGTTGCCGAGGAACATGCTGGCGATGATGCCCCAGGCGATGTCCGGATTCTGGTCGAACAGCAGGGGGCCGGGCTGCAGCCCGAGGATGAGGAGGGCGCCCAGCATGACGGCGGTGGTGCCGGAGCCGGGCACGCCCAGGGTCAGCATCGGGATCATGGCGCCGACCGAGCAGGCGTTGTTCGCCGCCTCCGGCGCCGCCAGGCCCTCGATGGCGCCCTGGCCGAACTCCTCCGGATGCTTGGACAGTTGCTTTTCGTTGTTGTACGACATGAGGGCGGCGATGGTGCCGCCGGCGCCGGGCAGGATGCCGATGAGGAAGCCGATCGGGGTTTGGCGGAGGATGGGCATATAGCAGCGGCGCCAGTCTTCCCAACTTATCCAGATGCGGCCGAACTTTTTCTGCACCGGCTTGACCACCGCTTTCGCTATGTGCTCGAGGTTTTCGAACACTTCTCCTATGCCGAAAACGCCGATGATGACGATGACGAAATCGACGCCGCCCTGCAGTTCGTCGATGCCGAAGGTGAAGCGGGGCGTGCCGGTCTGGTGGTCGAGGCCGACGGTGGTGAACATGAGGCCAAGGACCATGGCGATGAGCCCCTTCATGAGCGCCGCCTTGGAGATGGCGGCGGTCGCCGCCAGGGCGAAGATCATGAGGACGAAGTATTCGGCCGGGCCGAACTTGAGGGCGAAGCGGGCCATCGGCAGGGCGATGAACACGAAGGCGACGGTGGAGATCATGCCGCCGATGAACGAGGCGATGGCGGAAATGGCCAACGCCGCCTCCGCCCGCCCCTTTTGCGCCATCGGATAGCCGTCGAAGCAGGAGGCGACGGCGGCGCCGTCGCCGGGGACGTTCAAGAGAATCGCGCTCCGGGAACCGCCGAACATGGCGCCGTAGTAGATGGCGGCCATGGCGATAAGGGCGGTCGAGGCCGGCATGGTGAAGGTGAGGGGCAGGAGGAGCGCGATGCCGGTGGTGGGGCCGAGGCCCGGCAGCATGCCGAGGATGGTGCCGAGGGCGGAGCCGATGACGACCCACAGCAGGTTGTACGGCGTCACCGCCACCGAGAATCCGGTCAGGAGATGATCGATGATTTCACCCATGACAATCTCCTTATAAAAAGCCCAGCGGCGAGGCGGGCAGGCTGATTTGGAATATGTGGACGAACACGTACCACATGCCAATCGTGAAAAGCACGGTAATCACCAGGTTTTGCACCAGTTTGTTCATGCCGCCGTTGATGACCACCAACATGGCGAACAGGAAAATCAGGGTGGAGAAGACGAACCCGGCGTGATCGAACATGAAGGTGTAGACTATGCAGAGAACAATGACGTAGAAGATGAGTTTCATGCTTTGCAAATGGAATTTCGGCCGCTTGGCCTTGTCGTCCGAGTTCAGGCCCTTCCGCGCCTCGATAATGAAGGTGATGGCTCCGAGCAGCATCATGAGTGCTCCGAGCCCGAGCGGGAAATATATGGGCGACATGGGATCGCCGATGGTGGCGCGGGGCAGGGCGTAGGCCTGGAGCGAATACACCGCCCCGAGGATTATCGCCACCAGCGCCACCCATGCGTTTGGTCTCATGGGAATCCTTCCTAGAGCGTTTTCGATAATTACCGAAAACGCACAAAAAAAGGGCGCGGAGGAGCCGGAACGTGTTCCGGACGTCGACTTCCGCGCCCCGCAGTTAATTTGTTTTCAACCGATCGCTCCTACTTCGCCAGCATCCCGATTTCCTCGAGAAGCGCCTTGGCCTCGCCGTTCGACTTGTCCAGGAACGCTTTGAAATCGGCGCCGTTCATGAACACCTCGGTCCAGCCGTTGCGGGTGCAGATATCTTTCCATTCCTTGGTCTCGGACATTTTCTTCAGCGCGTCCTCCATGAACTTGCGTTCCGGTTCCGGCATGTTGGGGGCGCCGAAAATGCCGCGCCAGTTGATGTATTCGGCGTCTATGCCGGATTCCTTCAGGGTCGGCACGGCGGCCAGGGGGCCGGAGGGAACGCGTTTCGGCGCGGTGAGGGCAAGCACCTTGATGTCTTTCGATTCCAGGGGGCCGACCAGTTCGGCCATCCCGGTGGAGAGGAGGTCGACGTGCGCGCCCATCAGCGCCGCCAAACCTTCGCCGCCCTGGAAGGCGACGTACTGGATCGCTTTGAGATCCTTGACCCCGGCCGCCTTGGCCGCGACCAGGAACTGGATGTGGTCCATGCTGCCCATGGAGGAGGTGCCGCCGATCTTGACCGATTTCGGATCCTTCTTGATCGCTTCGAACACTTCCTGGACGGTGTTGAACCTGGAGTCCTTCGGCACGCCGAAAGCGCCGAAATCGTTGATCAGCATGGCGATGGGCGTTACGTCATTGTAGCCGAGCTTCGATTGTCCGGTGAGGTTGATGAGAATGAGCGGGGGCGAGAAAACGGTAAGCAGGTACGGATCGCCCTTTTTCCGCTGGATATAGGTGAGGGCGATGCCGCCGCCGCCGCCCGGCTTGTTGACGACCGGCATGGCGGTGGTGATCAGTTTTTGTTCGGTCAGCACTTTGGTGACCATGCGGATGGTGGTGTCCCAGCCGCCGCCGGGGCCGGCCGGCGCGATGCATTCGAAGTTTTTGCTGGGATAGTCGGAGGTGTGGGCGATTCCGGTCACGACCAGAGCCAGGGCAACAATCAATCCGGTTTTACGCATGACGGTTCACTCCTTTCAGAAGAAAAGCGACAATCGTTTCGTAAATACCCGAAAATCCGATGTTATCCTCGATGAATACAGCAGTACTACAGAACTGCTTTATTTAAGCGTTAAAAATGTAAAGCGAGCTTGACGAATTTCGATGGAGGAAAGGCTATATTTATATAGTTATTGTATTCCTTGAATCCTCCGATTGTCAAGGCGAAAAAGACTGGAAAGCGAAGTCTGGCGGCGGTGGGGACGGATGCTCTCCCGGTTCACCTCCTTCTCTTCGGACCCCGGGGAAAAGCGGGCGGCATAGTGAACGGGTTGGACGGTTGAAAGGGGAGTGAACCAGTGTGCGGGGGGGGAAAAATGAGGCGATTTTATCAAAAAAATGTTTTCTTGGGGGCAACTTTCATAGGAAAGTGCGATGGCGAGGGGGCGGGTGCCCCTTCTCTCGCCATCGCACTTGCATACGCATATAATTGATTACTGTGAGATGTAAGCGTTTATTTGTCGCGATCGCCGGTTCGCCTTCACGAGCGCGAACGCACCAGGCTTTTCACCAGTTCCACCAGCGGAAGCGGCGCGAGGGAAAGCGCCGCCACCCATATCCATTGGCCGGCGGTCAGCGGGGCGAGATGGAAAAAGTCGTGGAGCGCCGGGATTTCCAGGACAATCAGCATGAGGAACAGGACTATGGCCAATGCGCCGAGAAGCAGGCGGTTGCTGAACAGGTTGGCGAAGGCCGAATTGCTGGCCGAACGCACGTTCAGCACATGGGTTATCTGGGTGAAGGCGAGGACGGCGAACGTCATGGTCTGGCCGGCCTGCTCGCTGGTGTGGAACCCGATGCGGAACGCAATCAGCGACAGCGCCGCGATCATGATTCCCTGAAGCGCGATGCGGAGCAGGTACGGGCCTTCCATTATGCCCTGTTCCGCCTTCACCGGCCGGCGGCGCATGACGTCGGGCTCGGCCGGATCGACGCTCAGGGCGAGGGCGGGCAGGCTGTCGGTGACCAGGTTTATCCACAGGATTTGGATGGGCAGGAGGGGCGCCGGCCACTTGAGCATGATGGCGGTGAAAATGACCAGTATTTCGCCGAGATTGGTCGACAGCATGAATTGTATGGTTTTGAGAATGTTGTCGTATATCCGGCGCCCCTCCTCGACGGCGCCGACGATGGTGGCGAAGTTGTCGTCGGCCAGCACCACGTCGGCCGCGCCCTTCGACACGTCGGTGCCGGTTATGCCCATGGCGAGGCCGATGTCGGCGAGCTTGAGGGCGGGCGCGTCGTTGACGCCGTCGCCGGTCATGGCGACGATTTCGCCGTTCTTCTGGAACGCCCTGACGATGCGGACCTTGTGCTCCGGCGCGACGCGGGCGTAGACCGAGGTGTGTTCGACGATCTTTTCGAGATCGGCGTCCGACATTTTTTCCACCTCGGCGCCGGAGAAGAATTTGTCGCCCTCCCGCTTGATGTCGAGCGCTTCGGCGATGGCCACGGCGGTGGTCAGGTGGTCGCCGGTGATCATGACCGGCTTGATGCCGGCGGAGCGGCATTTTTCCACCGCCGCCCTGACTTCGGGGCGCGGCGGATCGATGATGCCGGCCATGCCGCAGAACACCAATTCCTTTTCGACGCCGGCCGAATCGACATTTGCGGGCAGGGCGTCGACTTTGCGGAAGGCGCCCGCCAGCACGCGGAGCGCCTGCGCCGCCATGGCGTCGTTTTCCTTGCGAATGGCCTGCTTTTCCGCGTCTCCGAGCGGCTTGACTTCGCCGCCGATCAGCATGCCGCCGGAGCGGGCGAGGATTTCGTCGACGCCGCCCTTGACGTAAACGGTCAATTGCCCGTCGGCGTCCCGGTTCGCCGTGCTCATCATTTTGCGCTCCGAATCGAACGGGACTTCGGCGACGCGCGGCAGCGTTTTTTCCAGATCGTTCTTGTTCAGGCCGAAGCGGAGGCCGATTTCGACGAAGGCGGTCTCGGTCGGATCGCCGGCCGCGCGCCATTCGTCCCCGTCCCGGCTCAGCTTGGCGTCGTTGGCCATGATGGCCGCCATCAGGAGCTGTCGCTGTCCGTCCGTCAATTGGTCCGGAATGGCGACGGCGGGACCGCCGGCGGCGAGCTTGACGACGGTCATGCGGTTTTGGGTCAGCGTGCCGGTCTTGTCCGAGCAGATGATCCGCGTGCTGCCGAGCGTCTCGACCGACGGGAGATTGCGGACAATGGCGTTCTGCCGGGCCAGCCGCTGCACGCCGACCGCCAGGACGATGGTGGAGACGGCGGGCAGCCCTTCCGGAATGGCGGCGGCGGCGAGGCTGACCGCGATCATGAACATGGCGAGGATGTCCCGCCCCTGCAGGAACCCGGCCAGGAAAATGGCGGCGCACACCGCCACCGCCGCGATGCCGAGGAATTTGCCGAGCCTGTCGATCTTCTCCTGCATCGGCGTCTTGGTGTCAGGGACGGCCTGGAGCATGGCGGCGATTTTGCCTATTTCCGTATGCATGCCGGTGGCGGCGACGATGCCTTTTCCCCGCCCGTAGGTGACGGTGCTGGAGGAATAGGCCATGTTTTCGCGATCGCCCAGCAGCACGTCGCCCGGCAGGGCGGCGGTATGTTTTTCCTCGGGGAGCGACTCGCCGGTCAGGGCGGACTCCTGAATCTTCAGGTTCACGGCCTCGACGAGCCGCATGTCGGCGGGGACGACGTCGCCGGTTTCCACCACCACGACGTCGCCGGGGACCAGGTTGCGCGCTTCTATGATTTCGACCTGGCCGTTCCGGATTGTCTTGCATTGGGGCGCGGACATTTTTTCCAGCGCCGCCAGCGCCTTTTCCGCCTTCGCCTCCTGCGCCACGCCGATGGCCGCGTTGACGACGACGATGAGGAGGATGATGAGGGAGTCGACGATGCCTTCGCCCTGCATCACGCCGACCACGCCGGAGATGACGGCGGCGGCGAGCAGGATGAGGATCATGACGCTTTTGAACTGATCGAGGAATTTCCGGAACAGGCTTTTCGGTTTTTCCTTGGCGAACTCGTTGTGGCCGTGGCGTTCGCGCCGTTCCCCGGCCTCGGCTTCGGTCAGGCCGTCCGCGGGATTGACCCGGAGCCTCTCCGCCGTTTCTTCGGGAGTGAGATTGTAAAACGCGATGGGTTGGGTGGATTGGTCCATGATGGTTCGGTCTCCGGTTGCTGTTTTTTAGAAGTTCCCCAAAGTGCGGTGTCCCCGGATGCCGGCGGCCATCCTTGTGCCGCTTGCGCAATGAAGGGCGCCCGGTTTTCGGCCGCGGCGCGAAAAAATGGAAATCACGCGCGCCGCTCGCCAAATCCCAAAATGGATCCGGCATGATGTATCCGGCCGACGGTTGGACTCTACCGTCTTTTTATAGGAAAATCGCGATGCTGGCAAAGGATTTCATCGGCAATGCCCGCTGGAATGCGGATTGCGGGGACACGCAACGCAATTGAACCGCCAATTGCGCAACATGTCCCGAATGGCGCTGAAATAAGGTCATAGATAATCCTTCAGCAACATTTTCTTTAGAACATGTCTCGGTTTTTTCATCAGCGGGTAGATCTTTGGTCGTCTCTTGCGCACGCGTGGCTCCACTCTTCCGGGTCGGAATGGTATTTTTTCCGAGTTTATCAGCGCGAGCAGCAAATCGAAATCATTGAGCTCACTTGAATTCCAATACAGTATCCATCGGGAAAGCAGATGCTGTATCGTACCTTTGAGACTCAAGCCAAGTGCCTCGCCATTCCAGGTGTCCCCGGCTTCCCACATGAGTCGGCGAATGAGGTTGTATGCCAACACATGCGCCCAGAATTCTTTTTCCACCACCTCTGGGCTCTGCCCCCGACAGACATCCATTTGCATGGTGATCTTGATGTGGCGAAAATCAATCTCCACTTGCCAGCGCTGAAAATAGAGATCCGCCAATGCCTGCGCAGGATATTCCGACGCATCCAGCAGCGTGGTTGACAAAGTGACTTCATTCGTCCGCCATCCCTTGACGAAGACGCGGTAGCGAATTTCCCGAACCTGAAGCGTCTCCGGAAGGCGGGTGAAATCCTCTGTCCGCAGTCCCTTCGGGCAGTATCGGGGACGGCGCCAGGTCACGATGTGGTCACCCACGCCTATCACCCGGCCCCGTCGAAAATCGGTCCGGCGTCGATGATGCAGCCGGAGAACGGAATCGACGCCGCTTGCCTGAAACAATGCCATCTCGGCGTAGGTGGAAAAGCCCCGGTCCGCCAGAAAGATGTCGCCGGTCAGAAAATGAGGCCTCAGATAGTAGAACAGCGCCAACTCGCTCGTGTTCAACATTCCCAAGGCCGCGCCCACCACGGCGCCGGTGGCGAGACATATCACCGCCACAAAACTGGCTACGGGAAAGCCGCATCCTTTTGTCTGCCCGCTTGGCTGAGGGTACTTCGCCTGATTTCTGGCCGTGTCGGGCATGGAAAAACCGGAACCGTCCGCAGCCAGCACCCGTCGCCCGCGCCAAAGGTGCTCGGCCGTAGCGTGCTCCCGCAATGCTTCCCCCACACGCAAGGCAAGGGCGGGAAGCACGCCGCCTGGTAAACGTTGCCGAGCTTTGCAGAACGCACCCGTATCAGACGACAATGGCGGCAAACCCACGCTTGTTCGAGCGGCCTGAAGCCAACTCAGAACACTCCTGCAGGAAGGATCGGGACTGAGCGATTGCCGCAACACGCACCATACCATGACCAAAGGGGGAAAAGCGGCAAATCGCCGTGCCATGCCGTCTGCTGAAAGTATCCAAGTGTCCGGCAGGTACCGTCGCAAAGGTCCCGCAAGATTTTGGAGTAATATTCCCTGTTTCTCTTGCCTTTCCCGTCTAGGCATGTACTCTGACATCGGCGTACCCCTCGGTAGGTTTGAAGTTTGTCGGCAAACTCACTTCTACCTATCGAGGAACGCCATTTCAACTAACTCGTACGAAAAGAGTTGACCTTATTTCAGCGCCATTCCAACATGTCCCCGCAATCCCGCAATCCCCTGTGGCGTGGAATGCCCGGGGCGCCCCGCCTTTTTTCCCGCCGCCGCACCCGGCGCCTGCCGGTCGGCATATTTCGCTTATTTGCGTTTCGCTCGAACATGAAGTATGATGAATTAAAAGACGCGACGCATTGCCCCGATCCGCGCCGCCATGCCCGTTCCTTTTTTTCCCGGCACCGAAAGTCGCGTCCATCTTTTCCAACGGCATGACGCATACCTTCCGGCGTGTTCGAGGATAATCCCCCCGGGGGGGGCGGGAGCGGAAGAGAGCCGGATAAGAAAGGCGGAACCGGTGAGCGGACTCGTGAAAAACGGACAGCTCGACACCGACATCATGCTCGACGCGTTTCTCAATTCCACCGAGGAATGCATTGTCATCGTCAACAAGGACGGCTTTGTCGAAGTGCTGACCAAGGCGTACGCCAAATTCCTCCAGGTTGACCGGGACGGGGTGATCGGGAAGCATGTCACCGAGGTGATCGAAAACACCCGCATGCACATTGTCGCCAAGACCGGCGTGTCGGAGATTGCCGATACCCAGATGATCCGGGGCGAAAGCATGATCGCCTCCCGCATCCCCATTTTCAAGGGCGGCGAGATTGTCGGAGCCATGGGACGGGTCCTGTTCAAGAATATCAGCGATTTCCGCGAGCTTTACGACAAGATCAACAACATGGAGGAGGAACTGACGCTGTACAAGAAGTCCTTCTCCGATATTCACCAGCCGAAATTCTCCATCGACGACATCGTGACGGTGAACGCGGAGATGATACAGTTGAAGCAAATGGCGGCGCGGGTGTCGAAAACCAATTCGGGCGTGCTCCTGCTTGGGGAAAGCGGCACCGGAAAGGAATTGTTCGCCCACGCCATCCACAGCGCCAGCAAGCGGGCGAGAAAACCGTTCGTCAGCCTGAACTGCGGCGCGATTCCGTCCGAACTGCTCGAGTCCGAACTGTTCGGCTACGAGTCGGGCGCTTTCACCGGCGCGAGCAAGAAAGGGAAAATCGGCCTGTTCAAGGCGGCGGATCAGGGCACGGTTTTCCTGGACGAGGTGGGCGAGTTGTCGGTCGGCCTCCAGGTAAAGCTTCTCCGGTTCCTTCAGGAGAAGGAGATGAAGAAGGTCGGATCCAACAACACGGAAAAGGTGAACGTGCGCATCATCGCCGCCACCAACCGGAACCTTCCCGACATGATGAGCGAAGGCATTTTCCGGGCCGACCTCTATTACCGGCTGAGCGTGGTGCAGTTGAGCATTCCGCCGCTCCGCGATCGCCGGGACGACATCCGGACGCTGTCCAATCACCTGATCCGGAAAATCGGCAGGCGCGAGGGCCTCCCCGACATCCGCATTTCGGACGAGGCGATTTATTTCATGCAGCGCTACGATTGGCCCGGCAATATCCGCGAACTGGAGAACGTGCTGGAAAGCGCCATCAATTTCGTCGGCCCCGATCGGACGATAGGGGTTGACATTTTGCCGGCGCGGCTGACCGGCGCGGGAGGGGCGCGGCAGGTGCTGCCGCTGCCGAACAACCAGGATTTGAAAACCGCGGTGGACGAGTACGAGAAAAAGCTGATTGCCAACGCGCTCCAGTGCAACCGCTACAATAAATCGCGGACCTCGGAATCGCTGGGGATTTCCCGCACCAGCTTGTATGAAAAAATGGACAAGTTGGGGATTCCGTGCAGATAAACATATTTTGTCCGGAAATCCATACATAAAAAACGATGAGAAATAAGATTCCAGAGGAATTGTCCGGAAATCATGACATAATGCCGCGCAATTGTCATGTTTTCCGGACGATTCGCACACCAATTCACACATTGCCAAAGTCGACGATTTGTTTACATATTGGAAAATAAAATGTTATGTGATTGGCAGTCGACTTGCATTTGTATTGGTATGCGAACAAGAATCATGCGGAAGTTTCCCCGAACAGTACCAACATAGTCTCAATATCTCATTGTCCCGCGAAGTGGCATAATTCGGTTTGGTTAAATGTTAACGCTTCCCGATTGGCACCCGGCGCTGACGCGCGTGGAATAATTGCATATTGCTGCCTTGATTCACGAACGCGCGCGGACTGTATCCGTGCGACGCGGGGCGTTTTTGTCCGTTATTGCCGTGTTTTTTGCGGGGTGGACGGGCGCGGCGTTTCCGTTTGGGTTGGTGGATCCGGTATGGATGTCGCATTTTTTGGGAGGATTCGCTTATGCTGGCTAAGAAAGTTACTCTCGTCACCGGAGCGGCGAGCGGCATCGGTCTGGCTATCGCCCAGGAGTTCGCCAAGGACGGGGCCGTCGTCGTCATGGTGGACATCAGCGAGGAGAAGCTCAAGCAGGAATCGGCGAAGATCGGCGCAACCTATGCCGCCGCCGATTTGAGCAAGCGCGCCGGCTGTAGGGCGGCCGTCGATTTCACCCTCGAAAAGCACGGCAGGGTCGACATTCTGGTCAATGTCGCCGGCGTGCAGACCGTTTCCCCCATCGACGAATTCCCGGAGGATCGCTGGGATTTCATCATCGCCCTCATGCTCTCCGCCCCGTTCTATCTCACCCGCTACGTATGGCCGTCCATGAAAAAGAACGGCTGGGGGCGCATCATCAACCTGAATTCCATCCACGGCCTGGTCGCGTCCGAGTTCAAATCCGCCTATGTCTCCGCCAAGCACGGCCTGATGGGCCTGACCAAGACCACCGGCCTCGAGGGCGGCCCCCTCGGCATCACCGTCAACTCGATCTGCCCCTCCTACGTCCGCACGCCGCTGGTCGACAACCAGATTGCCGATCAGGCGCGCACCCACGGCATCACTCCGGAAGAAGTCGTCTCGAAAATCATGCTGGTCAAGTCCAGCATCAAAAAGCTGCTCGAACCCAACACGGTTGCCGAAATAGCCAAGTTCCTCTGCTCCGACGCGGCGAGTTCCATAACCGGCTCGGCCCTGGTCGTGGACGGCGGCTGGACGGCTGGTTGATGCGTCGTTTCGGGGGAGAGAGTATTTCAACCACACCGATGTTTTATAGAAGCTGGAGGAAGAAAGCATGAATATTCTGGCGATTTTCATAGGCCTGGTGCTTTTGATGATACTGGCCTATAAAGGGTACTCGATCATCTGGGTGGCCCCGTTCTGCGCCATAATCGTGGCCATTCTCAGCGGCATCACCGGGAAGCCGCTCCTGGACAAATATATCGTGGATTACATGGACGGCGCCGCCGGCTATTTCAAGGCATGGTTCCCCGCCTTCTTCCTCGGCGCCGTATACGGCAAGGTGATGGACATGACGGGATCGGCACGCTCCCTCGCCAACTGGCTGGTCAAGCTGATTGGCGAAAAACAGGCGGTGCTCGCCGTCGTCATTCCCTGCATGCTCATGACCTACGGCGGCATCTCGCTGTTCGTCGTCGTGTTCGTCATCTATCCGATGGGCTACGCGATTTACCGGGCGGCCAACCTGCCCCGCACGCTCCTTCCCGGCGCCATCGCCTTCGGCGCGTTCGGCATCACCATGACGTGCGTACCCGGGACTCCCCAAATCCAGAACCTTATTCCCACCCAGTTCTACCACACCACCCCCATGGCCGCCCCGCTTCTTTCCGTTGTCGCCTGTCTCGTCATCGGCGTTCCCGGCTACGTGTACCTTGAATGGCGGGCGAAACAAGCCCGTGCCCAGGGACGCGGCTTTGTCCAGGATGCGAAATTCGTCGAGGCCGAAAGCAACGACGACAAACTGCCGTCCTGGCACTGGCTGGCCGGGCTTTTGCCCATCGTCACCGTCGTGTTCGTCCTGAATGTGCTCGGTCTTCACATCGTGGTTTCCCTGCTGGCCGGCATCTTCGTCTGCTGCGTCATGAACCTCCAACAGTACAAGATTCTCATGCCCTCTTTCAGTTCCGGCGCCAACAGTTCGCTTCCGGCCATCATGAACACGTCCTGCGCCGTCGGCTTCGGCTCGGTCGTCAAGGTGGTCCCCGGCTTCGCCCTGCTGACCCAGTACATGCTGAACATGCCCGGCAACATCCTGTTCTCCGAAGCGGTCGCGGTCAACGTTCTGGCCGGCGCCACCGGATCGGCCTCGGGCGGCATGTCCATCGCCCTGAACGCCCTTGGGCCCCAGTACCTCGCGAAAGCGACGGAAATCGGCCTGAGCCCGGAAGTCCTGCACCGCATCGCCTCCATATCCTCCGGCGGTCTCGATACGCTGCCCCACAACGGCGCCGTCCTGACCCTGCTGGCCGTGTCCAACTGCACCCACAAGGAATCGTACATCGACGTTTGCGTCACCACCTGCATCATACCGACGGTGGGATCGCTTATCCTCGCCCTGGTCTGGGGCTCGTTCGTTTGATTTGCTGCGGCGCATATATGATATGAGCGTTGGCGTTGTTTTCGGGAACTCATCGAAAGGAGGATGTTCATGAGCAAGGAAATCGTACTGGCCGGCGCCTGCCGCACCGCGATAGGCAAGTTCGGCGGCACTTTGGCCGCCATCTCGGCGGTGGAACTGGGCGCGATTGTCATCAAGGAGGCTGTGAAACGGGCGGGCATCCCTGCCGACAAGGTCGACGAAGTGTACATGGGGTGCATTCTCCAGGCCGCCCTCGGCCAGAACATCGCGCGCCAGGCCGCCATCAAGGCCGGCATGCCCGTATCCTCCCCGGCCATGACCCTGAACATCGTCTGCGGTTCCGGCCTCCACAGCGTCAATCTGGCGGCCACCATGATCCAATCCGGCCAGGCCGACATCGTCGTCGCCGGCGGCACCGAAAACATGTCCGCCGCCCCCTTCGCCCTGGACAAGGCCCGCTACGGCTACCGCATGGGGAACGGCGTCCTCATCGACACCATGATCAACGACGCCCTGACCGATGCGTTCAACGCCTACCACATGGGCATCACCGCCGAAAACGTGGCGGCGAAATTCAACGTCACCCGCCAGATGCAGGACGAATTCGCCGCGTCCAGCCAGCAGAAGGCGGAAAAAGCGCTGAAGGAGGGCAAGTTCAAGGAAGAGATCGTCCCGGTGCCGATCAAGCAGAAAAAGGAAATCGTCCCCTTCGAAGTGGACGAATACCCCCGCGCCGGCGTCACCGCCGAATCCCTCGCGTCCATGAAGCCGGCCTTCAAGCCGGACGGGACGGTGACCGCCGCCAACGCTTCCGGCATCAACGACGGCGCCGCCGCCATCGTGGTGATGAGCAGGGAAAAGGCGGACGAGCTCGGCGTCAAGCCGATGGCGAAATGGATTGGCGGCGCGGTCGCCGGCGTCGAGCCGGAAATCATGGGCATCGGGCCGACCAAGTCGACGGAAAAGCTGATGAAGCGCATTGGCATGACTGTCGGCCAGATGGATCTCGTCGAGGCGAACGAGGCGTTCGCCGCCCAGGCCGTGGCGGTCGGGAACATTCTCGGTTTCGACCCGGCCAAGCTGAACGTCAACGGCGGCGCCATCGCCCTCGGCCATCCCGTGGGCGCCTCGGGCTGCCGCATCCTGGTCACCCTGCTGCACGAACTCCGCCGCCGCAAGGGCAAGTACGGTCTCGCCACCCTGTGCGTCGGCGGCGGCATGGGCGTGTCCTGCGTGGTCGAAAGCGTCTAGGCCCCGCGAACTCAGGCTATCCTTTGGGGCGTCCGGGAGGGAAGGGGAAGGGAACGATGATTTGAGATTTAAGATTTAAGATTGTAGATTTATACTCCTCCAACGTTTCGATTGGAAATAAATCTTAAATCTACAATCTTAAATCTTAAATCATCGTTCCCTCCCCGCAGGCTCTCCCTCCCGGCGCCATTGTCATTGTTGGCCTTTGTTCGGAGGGGGTGCGAAATGTTCAAGAAGCTTACCAACGGCTGCGTCAATCTTGTGCAAAGGTATTTGCCCGATCCGTTCCTCTTTTGCATCATCCTGACCATTCTCGTGTTCTTCGGAGCCATTCCGCTCACCGGGCAGGGCGTCGGGGACATGATCAATCATTGGGGGAACGGCGCCTGGAGCCTTCTCGCCTTTTCCATGCAGATGGCGCTGGTGCTGGTCTTGGGCAACGCCATGGCCATTTCCCCGCCCATGCAGAAGCTGCTGAAACGGCTGGCCGCCATTCCCCAGACGCCGACCGGCTGCATCATCCTGGTGACGGTTGTGTCCCTGCTGTGCTGCTGGATCAACTGGGGGTTCGGCCTGGTGGTCGGCGCCATTTTCGCCAAGGAGATAGCCAAGCAGGGGAAAAAGGTCGACTACCGCCTGCTCATCGCCTCGGCCTATTCCGGATTCCTTATCTGGCACGGCGGCTTTTCCGGATCCATTCCCCTCGCCATCGCCTCGGTGACGCCGGCCGTCACCACCCAGACCGGGGGCGTCCTGAAGGAATCCGTTACCACCGGCCTGACCATTTTCGCCCCGTTCAACCTGTTCATCTGCCTCGGCCTTTTCGTGTTCATTCCGTGGGTCAACGCCAAAATGCACCCGGAAGCGGACAAGACCGTGACCATCGACCCGGCGCTCCTGAAGGAGGAGGCGGTCGTGGAGAAGAAGGCGGAAACGCCGGCGGAAAAGGTCGAGAACTTTTTCGGGCTTTCCCTGTTCACCGTGCTGGTCGGGGCCGCCTACCTCGTTTTCCATTTCTCGAAAAGGGGGTTCGATCTCAACCTCAACATCGTCAACCTCATCTTCCTCATGCTCGGCGTCGCCTTCCACGGCACGCCCATCCGCTACGTCAGGGCCATCAACACGGCGGTGAAGGGCGCGGGCGGCATTTTGTTGCAATTCCCGTTCTACGCCGGTATCATGGGCATGATGACCGGCGTCAGCGCCGCCACCGGGCTGTCGCTGGCCGGAGTCATATCCAACGCATTCGTCAATATCTCGAACGCCACCACCTTCCCCCTCCTGTCCTTCCTGAGCGCGGGGATTGTGAACTTTTTCGTGCCGTCCGGGGGAGGGCAATGGGCGGTGCAGGCCCCGATCATGATGCCGGCCGGAGCGGCCCTCGGGGTATCTCCCGCGGTCACCGCCATGTCCATCGCCTGGGGCGACGCGTGGACCAACATGCTGCAGCCCTTCTGGGCGCTGCCTGCCCTGGGCATAGCCGGGCTCGGCGCCCGCGACATCATGGGATACTGCCTCATCGATCTGCTGGTCTCCGGCGTGATTATCTGTGCGGCGTTTTTGGGGGCCGGCCTATTCTAAGGGAACCGGATCCGTCCGGAAGAGAGAAGATATCAACCAAGGAGACTCACTCATGGCAAAAATCATCACCGCGAAACAGGCGGCCGAACTCATCCCCGACGGGGCGAGCATCATGTTCGGCGGCTTCATGGGCTGCGGCAACGCCCACTCCGTCATCGCCGAAATCGCCGAACTCGGCCGCAAGAATTTCACCATGATCTCGAACGACGCCTCCATGCCCAACGGGCCGGACTGCAAACCCTGCTACGGCGTGGCCCAGCTTGTCCACAACAAGCAGTTGGCGAAGCTTATCGCCAGCCATGTCGGCCTCAACCCCGAGGTGGCGGAACAGATGAACGCGAAGACCCTGGACGTCACGCTCATTCCCCAGGGGTCGCTGGCCGAAATGATCCGCGCCGGCGGCGCCGGGCTCGGGGGCATTCTCACCCCCACCGGCTACGGCACCATCGTCCAGGAGGCGCCCCACGTCCACAGCGTGGTCGAAATCGACGGCAAGCCCTACCTGCTCGAACGCCCGATCAAGGCCGACTTCGCCGTCCTTTCCGGCTACAAGGTGGACAAGGCCGGCAACGTCTGGTACAAGGGCACGACCCGCAACTTCTCCGTCGTCATGGCCACCGCCGCCAAAACGGTGATTGTCGAAGCCGACAACCTGGTGGAAATCGGCGAAATCGAGCCCGAGAACGTTATGACCCAGGGCATCCTTGTTGACTACATCGTGACCAAATAGGGGAAGAAAAACCATGGACAAGAACGATATAAAAGGCTTTGTGGCGGCCCGGGTCGCGAAGGAACTGAAGGACGGCGACGTGGTCAATCTCGGCATCGGCCTTCCCACCCTGATTCCCGGCTATCTGCCGCACGGCGTGCACGTGATTTTCCAATCAGAAAACGGCATTGTCGGCACCAATCCGAAACCGGATCCCGCCAAGCTCGAACCCATGTACGTGACCGACGCCGGCGGCAGGCCGGCCATGGTGGGGCCGGGCGGCGCCTACATCGATTCCGCCACCAGCTTCGGCCTTATTCGCGGCGGGCACGTCGACGCCACCATTCTGGGCGCGCTGGAGGTGGACAGGGAAGGCAATCTCGCCAACTGGATTATTCCGGGCAAAATGGTGCCCGGCATGGGCGGCGCCATGGATCTGGTGGTCGGCGCCAATCTGGTGATTGTCGCCATGGAGCACACGGCCAAGGGCAAGCCGAAAATATTCGACAAGTGCCGCCTGCCGCTGACCGCCGTCAAGTGCGTCGACAAAATCATCACCGAAATGGGTGTTATCGTCATCACGCTGGAAGGACCGGTGCTGACCGAATACAACCCGGAGTTCACCGTCGAAGCGGTGCAGGCCGCGACCGACACCAAGCTGATCATCGCGTCGGACATCAAGAAAATGGAGTAACGGCGCAGGCGCGTACGGTTTGGCAATGCATATCATACCATCGCCATCCGGCATTCCGGATGGCGATGGTTTTTCGGGTGGCTGCCGACGGTGCCCGGGTTACGCGTCCCCGTCATCGTTCCCGCCGTCGAGCGCGCCTACGAAGTCAAGATTCCGGTCTACATCGAAGGCACCGCCGCCAAC
>JAVBRW010000307.1:0-3125 GCA_031547475.1 Planctomycetota bacterium | reverse complement strand
TTGGATCGGGTTATAGCAAAGGCTTCGCAACTTGGGTCCCGGCTTTAATGCGTTAGGGGTGCGGCATACGCTTTCCTGCCGGGATGACGAGTGTTGGATTGTTTTTCCTTATCGCGGAGAAGCGATTGTGCCGATCGCAACGGGGTGCGAATGCGAAGAAAAGCCGTTCCCAAAAAAGTGTACCTCGTCCGCCACGGCGAGCCGGAGGAAGGCTTTACCCGGCGCTTTCTCGGCCGGCTCGATCCCGCTCTGTCGCCGGCGGGCAGGGCGCAGGCCGACCGCATCGCCGAACGCATCGCGCCGCTGGCGCCCGGGCGCTGCTGGACTAGCCCACTCCGGCGCGCTCGGGAGACGGCCGACATCATCGCCCGCGCCCTCGGCCTCGAAGCGGCGCCGAACGAACTGCTCCTGGAGATCGATTTCGGCCTGCTGGAAGGCATGACGTTCAAGGAAGCGTCGTCCCTCTATCCGGGCATAACCGACAGTTGGCAGGCGCTGTCCGGCGATTTCAGCTTTCCCGAAGGGGAAAACTACGCGTCGTTCAAACACCGTGTCGATGAGTTGGCCGCCTCCGTCCGGCGCGACCCCGAGCCGTCCCTCCTTCTGATCGCCCACGGCGGCGTGCTCAGGGGCCTTTTGTGCAACCTGCTCGGCGTCGACGCCAGCGGGCCGCTCCGCTTCCGTTTCGCCTACGCTTCGCTGTCCACCGTCGAACTCTACGAGGACGGCGGGGCGGTGCTGACCGGATTCAATGTCGGGCGCGAAACGCCGTAGGAAATGCGGCATGGCGCGAGTTGTGCGGTCGGGCAATTATTTTCACGATTCAGGCGCATATCCAAATCGCTTCGTGCATGCCTGTTTCTTTGTAATATTTTTAATTGTCGGCTGTTATGGTGTTTTTGGCGAAAATGTCCAAAACTGGCGACCGAAAAATTCCCCGGAAAATTTGTTCGTCCGCACGATGACAGACTCCGATCCGTCAGATATAGTATCAATAACTGAAGTTTTGCAAACCGGGCATTCAAACTGCCGAATGCCCGGTTTGTAAAAATCAAAATCATTGCGGCACAGGCAAAAACGATTTTTGCAAAGTGGCGATTGGCGGTTTAATCGCCACTTTGCAAAACTTCGGTCATTCCTTATTACGTTCTCGAAACCCATACAGCGCGACAATAGCGCGGAGGCCCCATGACGATCTGCATCACCACCCTGATGGAGGATTCGCTTTCGGAACACGAGTCCCTGGTATGCGAGCACGGACTGTCGTTCCATATCCAAACGCCGCAGTCCCGCTTTCTTTTCGATTGCGGCGCATCCGACCGTCTGTTGCGCAACGCGGATAAGCTCAACATCGATCTTTCCCGCCTCGACTTCGTCGTGTGCAGCCACAGCCACTACGACCACGCCGGCGGCCTGCGCGCCCTGGCGGAGAAATCCGACTTCCGGCGCTTCATCACCGGAGACGGCTTTTTCGCTCCCAAATACGGTTTGAGCGGCGTGCGCCACACCTACCTGGGCGTCGATTTCGACCCCTCTTTTCTGGAGGGGCGCGGCATCGCCCACGAGGTGTGCGGCGATCTGCTTCGACTGGACGATTTCTGCTGGATGGTGGGCAATTTCGAGCGCACGGCGCCGGACGAAACCATCCCCGGCAAATTCGTGCTGCGGGAAGGCGACGCCTTCGTTCCCGACCGCTTCGCCGAGGAGATCTGCCTGGCGATCCGCTTCCGGGACGGCGTGGCGGTGCTGCTGGGCTGTTCGCATCCCGGCGTGCTGAATATCCTCAATACGGTGCGGGCGCGCCTCGGCCTGCCCATCCGGGGCGTCTGGGGCGGCACGCATTTGCTGCACGCCGCGCCGGAGCGCGTCGCCGCCACCGTGACGGCCATGAAGGCGCTGGGGGTCCGGTATTTCGGATTGTCCCACTGTTCGGGCGAAAACATGCTGGCATGCGTCGAACGCGATCCGGATGCGGACGGCTGCCGCCTGCGGGCCGGCGACGGGCTGTTCCTGTAGGGAAACGCCATGAACACACTGTCCATCGAGGCGGTCGCGCAGGATATCGTCAACGCCATCAAGCCGCTGGTCGGCAACCGGACCATCAACGTCATGAACGTCGAGGGCGTCATCATCGCCTCGTCCGATCCGCGCCGCGTCGGCACCTTCCACAAGGGCGCGGCCGACGCCGCCGGCCAGCGCCGCGTCGTCCGCATCAGCCCGTCCGAAGTGGGGGAGTACCCCGGCGCCAAGGAAGGCATCAACCTGCCGGTGGTGAAGAACGGCGAAGTGCTGGGGGTGGTGGGCATCTACGGCGTTCCCGAAGAGGTGGAGCAGGCGGCCAACCTGCTGGGCGTCTGCGTCGATCTCTATCTCGACCAGGCGCATGCGGCCCGCAAGACGCAACTCAGGAAAGACATGCGGCTCGCCCTGATCCGCCGCATGCTGCTGGGGGAAATGCTCGACCGCGAGGAACTGCTGGCCGGCGGCCGCGAACTGTCCCTCGATCTCCGCCTGCCCATGCGCGCGGCGGTGGCGACGGCGGGGCGGAAGTCCCACGGCCCGCAGTACGGCATCGAACTGCTGAACCGCATGTACGCCGCCGTCGGCCGCGGCGGCTGGCTGGACGACAACCGCGACGTCTTCGCCATCGTCGACAACGCCCTGGTCATGTTCAAGCACACGCCGCCCGGTTTCGACGGCGACGCCTTCGTCTCGGCCCTGCACGCGGCGCTCGGCGAGGAGCTGGGCGTGCCGTTGACGGTGGCGCTCGGCGGGCAGTGCGACGACTGGCGGCAACTGATCCTGTCGCACCACGAGGCGCAGACGCTGGCGGAACTGTATGTCGGCGCCTGCGTCAACATCGACTCCCGGGACAGCGCCGTCACCTACATGCTGAGCGGCTGCATGCGGGCGGGGGTGGCGGAACGCCGTCTGGCCCCGCCATACCAAGCCCTGCGGCGCGGCTTCGGGGACGGCGAGATGGATCGCGTGATGGCGACGGTGCGCGCCTAGTGCGACGCCGGCTGCAGCGGCGGCAAAGCGGCCGAGGCGCTGGGCATCCACAAAAACACCATGAACTACCGGATCAACAAGATCCTGAACCTGATCGGCATGAACGGCGACGG
>JAVBRW010000407.1:0-18892 GCA_031547475.1 Planctomycetota bacterium | reverse complement strand
GAAACGCTTGCCGCGCGCGGAGCGCCGTTCCGGCCGTTTTCCGCCTGGTCGGACATCGCCGACATGCTGCTTTCCGAGGGGAAGGAGTGAATCATGAAACAGCCCATGCAAATCAACGTCCCCGGCCTCGTCCGCATCAAGCCCGGCGCCCTTGACCGCCTCGGCATCTACCTGCGGCGCGAAAACCTCGAGCCCGCGCTGGTGCTCGCCAGCCCGCTCCCGGATCCAATCGCGCAAAAAGCCCGCGCCGGCATCGAGGCGGAAAAGATCCAGTTGGCGGACTGGGTGATTATCGACGGCAATTCGTTCGAGAACGCGGTCCGGGTCTTCGCCGCCATGCCGAAAAAAATCAAGGTGGTGGTCGGCATCGGCGGCGGCAAAGCGCTGGACACGGCCAAATACCTCGCTTTCCTCGCCCGCCTGCCCTACATTTCCGTTCCCACCTCGCTGTCGAACGACGGCTTTTGCAGCCCGCAGTCGAGCCTGACCATGAACGACAAGCGCCGCTCGCTTCCCGCCCGCCTGCCGCAGGGAGTGGTCATCGACGTCGCGGTCTGCCTCGGCGCCCCGAAATCGCTCTGGCTGTCCGGCGTCGGCGATCTCGTGTCCAAGCTGACGGCGGTGGTGGACTGGAAAACGGCGTTCCACCGGCACGGCGAACCGGTCGACGATCTGGCCGCGCTCCTTTCGGACGCCACCGTCTACCAGTTCGTCGGCGCCCCCGCGTTCAACGCGGCCGGCACAGCGCTCCTCGGCACAGCGCTGATGCTGAACGGCATCGCCATGGAAATCTGCGGCTCGTCGCGGCCGGCCAGCGGAAGCGAACACCTCATCTCCCACGCCCTCGACGCGACGTCCAGGCGCCCGCGGCTGCACGGCCTCCAGGTCGGCGTCGCCACCTACGTCGTCTCCCGCCTGCAGGGACGCCAGGACGATACGATAAACCAGTTGTTCGGGAAAACCGGTTTTTGGGACGAGATCAAAAAAGATCCGTTCTCCCGCGCCGAATGGCTGAACGCCGCCCGCGTCGCGCCCACCATCAAGGAAAACTACTATACCGTCCTGTCGTCCCGGGACTGCCTTCCGGAAATCGAATCGATTCTCCGGTCCGATCCCAATCTCGCCGGCTGCTTTACTGAATAAAGGGATTTTGGAATTCGGGGACACGCAACGCAATTAAACCGCCAATTGCGCAACATGTCCCCGCATTCCCATCCGCCCCCGTTTCGAGAAATACCGTCGATCACCTGCGGGTTCCATCTTGCACCGGGAGTGAATAAAGATATAGTGTATTGTTCGCCACTATAGCGGTTTTGGTAATTGTCGACTCTCGCCGAGGCGAGACCCATGGTTGCCGAAAATCACGTATCGGGGGGAATTCGAAACAGGGAGAGCGGCACCAGCATGTCGAGTTTGGACCAAACACTGGCGAATCTTGCTCCAGGCGTATCGCTTAGCCGCGATCTATCCGGCCGCTACAACCCCCGGCACGGGTTGGCCATCTATTTCCTACCCATCCCCTCCTATTCCCCTTCCGCGCCCGGAATGGTCCTTGGCGAAGCGCTGGCGGCCCGCAGCGGCCTCGGCTGCACGCTCCTGGACGGCGTGCCGGAAAAAGTCCCGGAAGGCGCCGTCGTCATCGGCGACTATGCCGCGATAAAGGCCGCCCGCCCCGATCTTCTCGACAACGTTCCCGAATTGACCCAGGCCGGGCAGTATGCCATCAAGCTGCAACGGAGCGCGCTTATCGTTTCCCCTTCGGTGGACGGTCTTGCCAACGGCATGCAGACATTGGCCATGCTTGTCCTCCGGCACAACGAGGACACGCTGCCGGGAACGCTGATCGCCGACACGCCGTTTTGCCATTTCCGCGGCCTGGCGGTGGAATTGCAAGGCGGGGAAATAGGCATCAACCTGCTCATGCAGATGGCGTCCTTCGCCGCCACCTTCAAGGCGAATTGCCTCCAGATAATACTGGACGACTCGTTCGACCCGATGCGGGAAGTGCCGGGCATCGAAGCGTTCGTCCAGACCTGCCAGTCCTACGGCATCGGCACCGAAATCCGCGTTCCCTGGCTCTCCGCCATATTGTCGGGCAAAAAGACGCTCCACCAGGCGTGGACCGGCATCCGGGCGGCCGCCCGCCTGTTCGGCGCCGACAGCGCCGCCCTTGACGACCCCTGCCCGGCCGAAGCGTCGGACGAGCGCATCCTGCGGGTCATGCATGCCATCGCCAACGGCGAGGTCGGGCTGAAAAACATGTCGGTCGACGCGACCCTGGCCGCGCGCTCCGGCCTGCGTCCGGAAGATTTGCGCGCGGCGGGTGTCGGTTGCTGGCTGCGGGTCGGCGGCATGGGCGTGCCTATCGTCGAAGAGGCGGAGGGTCTGGCGATCCGGCTGGACGTGCAGTCGCACGTGCCGGGCTTTTCGGGAGGCAGGGCCGGGGATTTCCGCCGGCGGCTCGATCAAGCGATCGACTGGCTGGACGGACGGCCGAGGCGCGAACTGATGGTATCGTTCCGCAACATCGGCATCAGCCATATGTGGCAAAACCTCCTGTACCCGGCCGCCACCGGCCTCATCGCCGCCTGGGGCAATCCGCGCGGCGCGGAGCGGAGCGCCTGGATATTCGCCAACCTGCTGTACGGCGACTCGGCCGAGCAGGTGATGGACATGTGGGAGCTGGTGGGCGACGCGTTCCCGCAAAACCTGGCGCCGGACAAGGAGCTCCTGGTCAGACAGACCGCCTTCGGCAGCTGGCCCACCGATTCCGGGTCGGCCGAGGCGCTGTCCGCCATCGACTGGCTGGAAATGGCCAAGCGCATCCGGGCGGCGGCCGAAAGTCTGAAAAACACCGCCGCCGGCCTGTCCCGGAACGTTTCCACCCTGGCCGGCGCCAAGTTGAGCCTGCACGCGCTGTCGTGGCTGCACTGTTTCGCCGCGCTGGTGCCGGAACTCGAGCGCCGCCGCCGCGGGCGCTACAACGAGGACGGCCGCACCGAACCCATCGCGACCGAATTGTACAACAATTTCCAGGCCTGGCACGAGCATTTGGAAAGCCTGTACCAGGAATCCGGCCTCGAAATAGCCGAAATGCCGCGCATCGAGTCGATGGGGCTGAGGCTGAAGGGGCTGTGCGACGGAATCTTTGAATGATTTAAGATTTAAGATTGTAGATTTAAGATTTATCCCTCATTGGTACATTTGCCCGGAAATAAATCTTAAATCTACAATCTTAAATCTTAAATTCGAGGCTATCCCATGGCCATTCCCGGTCGTCCCGAACCCGCCATCTTCTTTGTCGCCATTCTCGCGTCCGGACGGGACGAGCTTCGCCTGGCGGCCGAGGCGCTGACGGATGAATTCGGGCCGGCGGACGCGGGAAGCCTCGCCATGCAATTCGCGTGGACGCAATATTATCAGGAAGAATTGGGACCCGAGCCGTTGCGCGCCTTCCTCGCTTTTCCCGGATTTTTCTTTCAAGGCAACCTGGCCAAGGCCAAGCTGGCAACCAACGCGCTGGAGCTGCGTCTGGCCGAACGCATCGGCGGGCCGTGGCCGAGGCCGGTCAACCTCGATCCGGGCTGTATGACCAAATCGAAGCTGATCCTGGCCAGCGCCAAGGACTTTTCCCACCGCATCTACCTCGCCGACGGGATTTTCGCCGAAATAACCCTGATGTACAGGAGAGGCGCGTTCCACGCCCTGCCCTGGACTTTTCCCGACTACGCTTCCGACGCCTATCATCCGTTCTTCCTGTCGCTTCGCGAAAAATTGTGACAGCCCGGCCTGAAACGGCGAAAAACCTTGCGCCAGGGGCCAAGAGTGTGTAGGGTTGTTCTCCGGAAAGGTTTCGGAGAACGCTATGCCCATCGAATGCGAAGCCAAGCTGCGAATCGAAGACGCGGACCCGATCCGGTCCAGGCTGGAAAGCCTGGGCGCCGCCAACGAGGGCGAGCACCTGGAACGCAACTGGGTCCTGGACAACGCCGACAGCGGCCTGGCCGACAACGACATCCTCCTCCGGGTCAGGAACACCGGCGGCCCGGGCGGCGTGCTCACCGTCAAAAAACCCACCAAACCGGGCCAGTTCAAGACCCGGGAGGAAATAGAAACCATGACCGACTGCGTCGACGAGCTGCTCCGGCAGTTGCAAATCGTCGGCTTTTCGGTGAAGTGGATATACGAAAAATACCGCGAAACCTGGCTGTGGCGCGATTGCGTCCTGTCGCTGGACAAGTGCCCGGAAATCGGCAATTTCATCGAAATCGAGGGAACGCCCGACCGCATCCGCGATATCGCCCGGGAACTCGGGCTGAACGCGGACGATCACATCCGCGACAACTATCTGGCACTGTGGCAAAATCACCTGCACGAACTGGGACAGCCGAAACGGAACATGGTTTTCAGCAATTTCGAAAAGAACACCCGGATTCTCGTCAAACCACTGGACAAGAAATGAAGGAAGGTCATGACCCTTATAGAAAAGCTGCGCTCCGGCCAGAGCGACCCCAGAATCGCCGCAACCGCCAAGGCGGAAAACCTCGATGAAAACACCCTGAAAAAAGGCCTTCTGGACGGCACCATCGTCATCCCCTGGGCAGAAGGCAACCGGCTGGAAAAACCCATAGCGGTCGGCAAGGGCTGCCGCGTCAAGGTCAACGCCAACCTCGGCACCAGCCCGGACAAAAGCGGCTCCGACGAGGAACTGGTCAAGCTCAAGGCCGCCGTCGACGCCGGCGCCGACGCGGTCATGGATTTGTCGACCGGCGGCGACATCCGCGCCATCCGGAAACGCATCCGCGAAGCCTGCCCGGTATCCCTCGGCAGCGTGCCCATGTACGAGGCCGCCTTCATGGCGATCAGCCGGGGCGATCCGTTCCGCCGCATGACGGAAAAGGATATGCTGGAAGCGGTCCGCCTCCACGTCGAGGACGGGGTCGACTTCGTCACCGTCCATTGCGGCATCACCCGGGCGGCGGTGGACTTCATCCGCGCCAACTCCCGCGTCTGCGGCATAACCAGCCGGGGAGGCTCGCTCCTCGCCCGCTGGATGGTGGCGAACGAGAAGGAAAATCCCCTCTACACCCATTTCGACGAAGTGGTCGATATCTGCAAATCCCGCGATGTCGCCCTCTCCCTCGGCGACGCCTTGCGGCCGGGCGCGCTGGCCGACGCCGGCGACCGGGCGCAGATCCACGAATTATACACTCTCGGAGAATTGGCCCGCCGCGCCCGCGCGCGCGGAGCGCAGGTGTTTATCGAAGGTCCGGGCCATGTGCCGTTCGACCAGATTCCCGCCCAGATGAAGCTGGAAAAGCTGGCGTGCGACAACGCGCCCTTCTATGTCCTCGGCCCCCTGGTCACGGATATCGCGCCCGGCTACGATCACCTGGTCGGCGCCATCGGCGGCACCCTGGCCGCCACCTGCGGGGCGGATTTCCTCTGTTATGTCACCCCGGCCGAACACCTTCGCCTTCCGGACGCGGAGGATGTGCGGCAGGGCGTCATCGCGTCACGCATCGCCGCCCACGCGGCCGACATCGCCAACGGCATCCCGGGCGCGCGGGACTGGGACGACGCCATGAGCAGAGCGCGGAAAGCGCGCGACTGGGAACGCCAGTTCGACCTGGCCATCGATCCCGAAACGGCAAGAAGCCGCCGTGCCGCCGCCCAGCCGAAAAACGACAGTGTGTGTTCCATGTGCGGGGAGTTTTGCGCACTCCGGGATGAAGATGAACTGTTCTAATACCCCGGGGGGAAATTCTTTGCTTTCTCCGGGCGGATTTAATGCTTGCAATCCCTCTTCCCCGTCGATATGATTTACACGGAACGCACATTTGGCATGCGGCCGCGGTTGTCAATTTCTTCTGAACGGTTGACCCGCGCCCGTTGTGCGTACCCATTCTCGGGGGGAGAAAGGCTTGGCTATGCCGCGCAAACACATAATTTTGTCTGTTTTGGCAATCGCCGCCGCCTTTGGTGTCATGATATCGGGCTGCAACCGCGATCGCAGCAAAACCGCCATGCGCACGCCCTCCCGAAATGGCCAGACCCGTCCGGCCGAAGTGCTTTCCGCTTCCGCCTACCAGCCGTCCGGCCGTCCACAGCCGGCGGCGTTGCCCCAGTACCCCCAGCCCCAATATTATGCCAGCGTCGGCCCCGCGTACCCGCAGCAGCCGCAGTTGGTCCCGATAAAAGTCATGCCCGTTCCCAGCGCGAGCGCGACCGTACCCTATCCGCAGCCCGTGGTGGTGCATCCGACTCCGGAGCTTGCCATGGCCAGGGCGACCATGCCGCAACCGCAACCCCAGTATTATGCGCCGCAATACGGCGCGCCGCCCGCTCCGACCGTCCGCCAGGCCAGGCCGGCGCCGGGCTTCGCCCCGATACCGGAACTCGAGCCGGCCCGCTACCGCGTCCCGGTCGCCTACGTGCCGCCGCCTCAACCGCAACCCGTCCCGGCCACCGGGATTCTGATGAGTTCGCGCCAACCGCAGCCTGATTACCAGGAAGTGCAACGGGCACTCGCCCCGCTGCCGCCGCCGCCCATGCCGCCGCAGCAATCCTATCCTCAACCGCAATCCTGGGTTGCCAGCCCGACGACCGCCATGCGTGCCGGTGGAAGTTATTATTGAAATCGAGCGTTCCCATGCGCTTCACTTCGACCGGGTTGATAAAAGGGATTATCGTTTCCGCCGTGCTCTGCGTCCTCGTGCTGTCCGGACTGCGGGCGCTCGGAATGTTCGGAGCCGGCGACTCGGGGAATGATCCTGAAACCCTTGCCCGTCGCGCCCGCAACGCCTTGGAAGCGGTTAAAAAACGCCAGCCGGGCGATCGCCGCCCCGCCAGCTATGATCAAGTGCTCGCCCCCTTGGACGAGCTGCTCAAGCAAGCCAGGGATTTGACCCATTCCGAAACATACAACCCCGCCGCCGATTACGAAAAAGTGCGCGCCATAGTCTTGCCGGTCATCGAAATTTCCACCCTGGCCGAAGCGCAGGCCAAAACCGAAACCGGGTATTTGACCAAGGAATACCGCTTCAACGATCAGCGGGGCGAAGCATGCCAGTATCTCGCCGCCGCTCTGTGGGAACGCATCAACGCCCAACGCCCGGGCAGCCAGGGCTATTTCGGCGAAACGCAATCCCTCCCCGCCGCCGACATGAACGAACTCCGGCGCATTCTCGACGCCGGCATCGAAGCGGCGCCCGGCAACCGCAACCTCTGGTATCTCCGCGGCGTGCTCAACCGGGCGGAAGGCTTGTTCGGCCCCGCCGCCGGCGATTTGGAAAAAGCGGTGGCGTTGGATCCCAGCTATCCGGCGGCGTGGAATACGCTTGGCCTCGTGCGCATCAACCTGAAGGAATTCGACGGAGCCGAAGAAGCGCTGGAGCGGGCGAGACAGCTCGCCCTCGACGAGGCAAGCAAATTCAATGCCCAGCCAGGCCCCGAATATGTCGCGATAATTTACAATCTCGCCATGTTCCACGAAAATCTCGCATCCTACTATGTCCGCGAAAACCGCATCAATCCGACGGTGGAAGCGCGGCGGCTGGCGAACAAGCACGTGGCGGACGCGCGGAAATACCTCGAGGAATTCCTTGCCCGCGAACCCGCCGGCACCCCCGACGCCCGGACGGCGCAGGCGAAGCTGGCCGCGTTGCCGAAGTAGGAGGAATTCGGGGACATGTTGCGCAATTGATTGGCATGCGCAAATGGAAGGATATGCGACCCATAATCCCTCAATACCGCTGCACCATCTCCTCCCGAGCGAAATAGCGCTCCACCAATCCGGCCAGATCGTCCCGGCTGTGGCAGAAATTCAACTGGTTCCGGAACTCCCGCGCGCCGGCGAACGCTTTCGAATAAAACGAACCGAGTTTCCGGCAATGGCGGACCGCCCGCTCGGGGCCGAGCAGCTCGACCAGCAAATCATGGTGGCGCAAAATCACTTCGCCTATCTCGGCCAGCGGCGGCGGCTCGTAGCGCAGGCCCGCGCATTCCGTTTTTATGCGGGCGAACACCCACGGCGACCCCATGCACGCGCGCCCCACCATGGCGCCGGCGACGCCGGTCTCGAACATCCGCCCGGCCGTCGCGCCGTCGCGGACATCGCCGTTGCCGACCACCGGAATGGACACGGCCGCGACCACCTTGGCGATTTCGTCGTAGCGGCACGGCGTGCCGTAGGCTTCTTTCGCATGGCGGCCGTGGACGGTTATCCAGTCCGCCCCTTCCGATTGGGCGATGCGGGCGATTTCCACCGCGTTGAAATTGTCGGCCGCAGTGCCGACGCGGATTTTGATGGATACGGGGAGATGCGTGTTTTTCCGCATGGCGGCGACCAGGCGGGCGATAAGGGGCGGATCCTCCATCAGCTTCGAACCCGAATTGGCGGCGCGCACCTTCCGCACCGGACAGCCGCAGTTCAAATCGACCGCGTCGGCGCCGCGCTCCGTCACCCGGGCGGCGGCGAAACCGATGGCGTCCGGGTTGGCGCCCCATATCTGGTAAAGGACGGGGCCTTCGTCCGGGGATTTGACCAGGTATTGCTCCTGGCTGTCGGATCCCTGTTTCAGCGCATTGGCCGAGATCATTTCGGTCGCGAGCAGCCCGGGCCGGCCGAGTGTCCACGACAAAAGGCGGAACGGCATGGAGGAATAACCGGCCAGCGGGGCCTGGACCAGATTGTTTTCCAGCGTCAACGTGCCGATGGTCAGCGGCTTGACGCAATTGACTTCTTTGCCCATCAGCACTGCCCCCGCGCTTGCCGGAATACCGTCAACGCCGCCGGGAACGGCGCGAGCGCGCGCTCCAGCAGCCCCTGGCAATGGGCGATGGCTATGCCGTAGTTGACGATGGGCACGCCCGCCGCCGTGCAGGCGGCCTGGCGGGAAAGGATGGCGCGGCGGTTGGTCATGCAGGCGCCGCAGTGCAGCACCAGAGCGATGCCGGACAAATCGGCGGGGAAATCGTGGCCGGAAATGAAGCGGAATTCGAGTTCGGCGCCGCTTTTCTTTTTCAGCCAGGCGGGCAATTTGACCCGGCCGATATCGTCGTCCTCGCGGTGGTGGGTGCACGATTCCGCCACCAGGACGACGTCGCCGTCCTTCAGCCGGTCGATGGCGGCGGCGCCCCGCGCGAAGGTGGCGAGATCGCCCTTGGCGCGGGCGTAAAGTATGGAAAATCCGGTCAGCGGCACGCCCACCGGCACCGTGTCCGCCACCTGACGGATCGCCTGCGAATCGGTGACGACCAGTGCGGGCGGGTTTTTCAGCGCGGCCAGCGCTTCGGCCAGTTGCGTCTCCTTGGCGACGACGGCGTAGCAATCGCCGTCCAGGCAATCGCGAAGCGCCTGCATCTGCGGAAGAATCATCCTGCCCTTGGGCGCTTCCTTGTCTATCGGGGTGACGAGGACGATGCAGCTTCCCGGCGCCACCAGATCGCGGACAATGGCCGGCGATTCGACAAAATCGGCCGGAGCCTTGGCGAGAATGGCCTGGCGCAGATCTTCCAGCCCCCTGCCCCGTCCCGCCGCCATGCGGATCGGTTTCACGCCTTCGGGCAGGCCGGGATAAGCTTGCTCCGGCGCGTCGAGATCCGCCTTGTTGGCGACGACGATGATCGGCACTTTGCGCCCGCTGAACCGCTCGTACAGGTTTTGCTCGAATTCGCCCCATTCGCGGTGGAATACGATGATCGCGAGATCGGTCCGTTCGATAATGGCTTTCGCCCTGGCGCTCCGCATGGCGCCGAGATCGCCCTCGTCGTCGATGCCGGCGGTGTCGATCCACAGGACCGGCCCCATGGGGATGAACTCCATCGGCTTTTCCACCGGATCGGTGGTGGTGCCGGCGGTGGGGGAGACGATGCTCACGTCTTGGCCGGCGGCCAGGTTGAGGAGCGTCGACTTGCCGACGTTGCGGCGGCCGAAAATGCCGATGTGCAGGCGGAAGCCCCTGGGTGTCGCGGTCATTCCGTTTCCGCCTCCGCGTCCTTGACGTACAGTATGCGCCCGCAGCCCTGGCAGCGGCAGTTTTTGACATCGCTGCCGATATGGACGATGTTCATGACGTTCGAGTTCTGCCGGCGGAAACAGGACTGGCATATGCCGTCCATGGTCATCTCGGCCAAGGGATCGCCCTTGGTGCGCTTGAGGGCCAGATCGTAGGCCTGGTAGGCGGACGAGTCGATGGCCTCGACCTTTTGCACCGCCGCTTTCCGTTCCTCCAGCAGGGCGGCGTGCCTGGCCTTGATTTGGGTCACCTCCTCCTGCGCCTTCTGGCGGATGGTGGTGAGTTTGAGATCCTCTTCACCTATCTGATTGTGGGCGGCGGTCATTTGCTCGCGAAGCTTGTCCAGCTCCTCCATGCCGGAGAGGACGGAACTCTCGTTCTCGTCGGCGCGGATTTTCAAATCCTTGATGCGATCGGTGACGATGCGGAATTCCCTCTGGTTCTTGATGGACTTGAGCTTTTTCTCCTGATCGGCGACCTCGGCCTCGGAGGCGCGGATCTCCATGTTCAATCGATCGGCCGCGAACATCTTGTCCTTGATCGCGGTCTCGATTTTCCTGGCGCGCTCCCGCGTCTCCTCCACCTTCCTCTCCTGGTCCGTCACGTCCCGGGTCACATCCTGCAAACGCAGCTTCCCGCGCACGATGCGCCTGTCCACCTCGTTCAGCGTCAGCATTTCCTTCATCAAATCGGTCATCGCCACACTCTCCTGTCGTTTCTGTCTATATTATCAAATATGAATCCGATTATATGGCATTCACCCCGCCTGAAAACAAAATTCGAAAACCGGGACGGGCAAGGGACAAAAAATCGGGGCGGGAGTCATCCCCCGCCCCGGCCGGTCAAGCTATTCACGCATAGGCACGCCCATGCCCCGCAGTTCCCCTTTCATGTCGCGGCACGACCTCCCGTCCACGTGCGCCAGCGACGCGACCAGGGCGGCGTCGGCATGGCCCACGGTCAGGGCGTCGCGGAGATGCTCCACCTTTCCGGCGCCTCCGGAGGCGATCACCGGCACCGGCACCGCGTCGGCGACCTGGCGGGTGATGTCGAGATCGTATCCGTCCCGGGCGCCGTCGGCGTCGATGGAATTGAGGCAAATTTCGCCCGCCCCCAGCTCCACCGCCCGCCGCGCCCACGCCATCACGTCCATGCCGGCCGGCGAACGGCCGCCGCGGGTGACCACTTCATAACCGGAACCGAAGCGGCAGTCGGCCTGGCGGCGCTTGGCGTCGAGGCCGAGGACGATGCATTGGCTGCCGAATTCCTTCGCGCCTTCCCGGATAATTTCCGGATTCCCGACCGCCAGCGAATTGACCGACACCTTGTCCGCGCCGGCCAGCAGCGCGGCGCGCATGTCGGCGAGCGATCCGAGGCCGCCGCCGACGGTGAAGGGAATGAATATCTGTTCCGCCACCCGTTTCACCATGTCGATGTCGATGGGGCGGTTTTCGGCCGAGGCGGTGATGTCGTAGAAGACCAGTTCGTCGGCGCCTTCATCGTAATAGCGGCGGGCCAGTTCGACCGGATCGCCGACGTCGGCGTTGCCGACGAACTTGACGCCTTTCGTCACCTTGCCGTTCCGGATATCGAGGCAGACGATGAGCCGTTTCATCAGCATGGGCGGCCGTCCCATCGCAAAAACCGCGCCAAAATGTCCAGCCCGGCCTCGCCGCTCTTTTCGGGGTGGAACTGGGCGGCGAACAGCGACCCCGCACCCGCCATGGCGGTGAAGCGGACGCCGGCGTACTCGGTCGCGCCGTAAACGATGCCGGGCGCGCGGCCGCCAACGGGCGCGGCGTGGGCGATTTCGGCGTCGTCCCAGGCCGGTTCGACATAATAGGAATGGACAAAATAAAAATCGCCGCCCGGAAGCGCGTCCGGCAGCAACGGATGTTTTCTTGGCATGTCCACATGATTCCAGCCCATGTGGGGGACTTTGGTCAGCGTGTCGCCCGGCAGGGGAACGAAGCGTTTGGCCCGGCCGGGCAGCATGCCCAGCGCGTCGACGCCGCCATCCTCGTCCGATCGATCGAACAGCAGTTGCATGCCGATGCAGATGGCGAGAATGGGCTTGCCTTTTGCCAACGCATCGGCCAACACTTTGTCGAAACCGCGCGCGCGCAATTTCGCCATGCATTGGCCGGCCGATCCGACGCCGGGGAAAACGATGCGCTCCGCCCGGTCCGCCCGCGCCGCGTCCCGGACGAATTCGGGGCGGCCGCCGACGTGCAGCAGGGCCAGGCGCACGCTTTCGATGTTTCCCGCGTCGTAATCAAGAATCGCCAGCATTGTTTTCGATCAGCACCTCCCTTTGCATCAGTTGGTACACGTCCTGCATCGCGGTTGCCAGCACCGCGTAGGCGGTGAGCATGTCTTTTTCTTCGTCCGCCAGCATGGGCGAGTGGCGCGACCCCATGTGGCTGGCGTAACTCAGGAGCGCCCGGTGCATGCCGTCCTTCGGCAACAACCGGTCGGGCGCTATGCGATCCTTCCTCTGAAACCCGGCCGCGATTTTGTCGCGGTAGAAGGACGGTTCGTCACGAAGGACCCTGTAATGCACTTCGCCGATTTCCAATACTTCCATGATTTCCTGAATATTGCGGTACTCGGCGTCGGTGCCAGAAAAATTCACCAGGGTGAGCGCCTGCGTCGCCTTGATTGTTTCCAGACCTTCAACAAAATCCCGACGAGCGGTGACTTCCTTCACATACTGCGTCTGCTCTAATACCGCTTCAAGATAATACTTGTGCGGCCGGGAACGATCGCGCCGGACTTTCCTCGCCAACGCTTCATTGACAAGATCGGTTACGATCATAACTACATCATTCGCCATAGACGAATTCCTCGCCCATGACGGCGATCGCATCAGTCAGATTCCACCCCATGCTGAGCAACTCGGCCGATCCGCGCATTTCGATTACCGTCATGGCAAGTGGCCATGCCAAAGGCACTTGCCTGCGGGTACGGAGAGCTTCTTCCTCTTTCCCTTCTTTTTCCAATTTTTTTGCCAAATCAAGGAGCCGGATCTTTTCCCTGTTCGACATGGATTCGGGAATATTCTTGCTCTTCTCCGCCCATGCGAACTTTTGCGCAACTGTCACGCGCTTACCCTTGAAAGGAGTTTTCGATGCCACAGACATGTTTTTCTCCTTACGCGACAGTAAACGGAGTCACTTCGCCAGCGCTTCGTCCAAAAGCTCCCCGACCGCCTTGGGATCGCCCTTCTTTTTCAGCTCCTTCATGACGCGGCCGAAAATGGCGTTCCGCACCGCGACCTTGCCGGACTTGAATTCGGCGACCATGGCCGGAACCTCGGCCAACACCTTGGCGATGGCGTCGCGGACCGCGTCGTCGTTCTTTTCGATCAGCACGTCCAGGGCGCGCGCAACCGCCTCGGCGGGTCCGGCCTCGGCATAAAGCTTTTCCAAAACCTTGCGGAAGCCGTCGCCGTTGACTTTGCCGTCCTCGAACAGAAACACGGCCTGGCCAAACGTATCCGGCCTCAGCTTCGATTCGTCCAGCGGGGTGCCGGTCGAGTTGACGAGCGAGAACACGTCCTTGACCAGCCGCTTGGCGAGAAGCACCGTCTTGTCCCGGTTGCCCTCGGCCGCCATGCGGAGAAAGCCCAGCGCGTCGTTCCGGGTCAATGCGTCGATATCGGCTTCGGACAGGCCGTTTTCGCGAAGCTCCAGGAGATAGTCCTCGTACACCGCCGGCATGGTGTCGCGCTCCTGCTCGACCCATTTCGGATCGATGCGGGCGGGCGGCAGATCGGGCTCGGGGAAATAGCGGTAATCGTGGGCGTCCTCCTTGGAACGCTGCGGGAAAGTCCGCTGGTTGACGTCGTCCCAGCCCCGCGTCTCCTGCACCAGCTTGCCGCCTTCGGCCAGGACTTCGGCGTGCCGCCTGATCTCGAACTCGACGGCGGAGCGCATATGGTTGAATCCGGCCTGGTTCTTGATCTCGGTGCGGACTCCGAGCGTTTTCGATCCCTTGGGCGCGATGGACACGTTCGCCTCGACCCGCATTTCGCCGCGCTGGATGCGGGCGCGGGAAATGCCGTTGTAGACGAGGACGGCGCGAAGCTTCCTGACGTACTCCTCCGCCTCGCGGGCCGAACGGAGCACCGGCTCGGTGACGATTTCCATCAAGGGAGTCGACGAACGGTTGTTGTCCACCAGCGTCCTGCCATCGGCGTGGATGAGCCTGGCAGTGTCCTCCTCCAGGTGGGTGCGGCGGATGACGATCTTCTTTTCCTTGCCGTCGTCGCCGGTGATGAACAGGTGGCCCCACTCTCCAAGCGGCTGCTCGTACTGGGAAATCTGGTAGCCCTTGACCAGATCGGGGTAGATGTAATTCTTCCGCTCGAACCAGATCACCTCGTTGATTTTGCAATTCAGGGCAAGAGCGGCGCGGATGCCGAGGCGCACCGCCTCCCGGTTGATCACCGGAAGCGATCCCGGGAGCCCAAGGCAGACCGGACAGGTCGCGTGGTTCATCGGCACGTCCTGCGGCGCGTTCTGGCACGAGCAGAACATCTTGGTGGCGGTGGCCAATTCGACGTGGACTTCGACGCCGATGGTGGTTTCGTATTCAACGTTCTTCACGGTCAAAGCGCTCATCGCGAACCCTCCGGGGCGGGCATGGTCCAGGGGGCGTTGTCGAGGCGCGTGTTTTTCTCCGCCTCCCTGGCGATACGGTAAAGAATGTCTTCGCGGAACGGCGCGGCCAGCGCCTGCACGCCGACCGGCAGGCGGTTCGACAGGCCGACCGGGAAGGCGAGGGCGGGCAGGCTGGTCAGGTTGGCCGGCAGGGTGAAAATGTCGCCGAGGTAGTCCTCGAGCACGGTGGATTTGTGTCCGAGCAAACGCGGCGGCCGGGGCGCGACCGGCATGAGGAGGGCGTCGACCGACTCCAGCAGCTTGCCAAACTCCTGCATGAACAGCCTTCTGACCCGCGCGGCCTTGAGGGAGTAGGCGTCGTAATAGCCTTTCGACAGCGCGTACGATCCCATCATGATGCGGCGCTTGACCTCGTCGCCGAGGCCTTGTCCCCGGGTCTCGGAGAATATGTCCCACAAATCGCCGTCGCCCCGCCTGACGCCGAAGCGGACGCCGTCGAACTTGGCCATGTTGGCGCTGGCCTCACAGAAGCAGATGATGTAATAGGCGGCGACGCCGTAGTCGAGAAGCGGGACCTTTACTTCCCTGATTTCCGCCCCGCCCTGGCGGCAGATGTCGACCGCGCGGTTGAACGCGTCGGACTCGGCCTTCGACATGCCTTCCCGATCGACTATGGATGGGTCGAACCCGATGCGCACCCCCTTGATGCCCGCCTCCACGGTGAGATGACAGGACGCGGCCCGATCGGCCTGCGGCGCCGAGGTTGAGTCGCGGCGATCGTGGCCGGACAGGAAATCGAGAAGGAGCGCGTTGTCGCGGACGGTGCGGGTGATGGGCCCGACCTGATCGAGACTGGACGCGAGGGCGCTGGCGCCGTAACGGGACACGCGGCCATAGGTCGGTTTCATCCCGACCACGCCGCAGAAGGTGGCGGGCTGGCGGATGGAGCCGCCGGTGTCGGTGGCCAGCGAGGCGAGGGCGCCGCCGTAGGCGACGATGGCGGCGCTGCCGCTCGAACTGCCGCCGGTCACCCGATCCGGGGACCATGGGTTGCGGGTCGGGCCATAGGCGGAGTTTTCGCCGGTGGCGCCCATGGCGAACTCGTCGAGGTTGGTTTTGGCGTTGACGATGGCGCCGGCGGCCTGGACCTTTTCGACCACCGCCGCGTCGTAGGGCGGCACGAAGTTTTCAAGCAGTTTGCTGCCGCAGGTGGATCGGAGGCCCCGGGTCATGAGGCAATCCTTCATGGCGAGGGGAAGCCCGGGCAAAGCGGCACCGGGAGGCAGGCCGCCCTTGTCGGCGGCTTCCGCCTTTTGACGGGCGGCTGCGTCGTTCCGGGTGATGACGGCGTTGATGGCCGGCTCGAACGCGTCCATGCGTTGGATGGACGCCTCCACCAGCTCGGCCGCCTTGAACTGGCCGGAGATGACGCCGGCGGCGGCTTCCTCGAGGGTCAGCCGGGCGAATTGTTCCGTGGTTATCGTCATTGTCGCATTCCTTTTTCGTCACGCGAAAATCGGCTTGGTCACGAAGGCGCCGAGCTGGGGATCGAACGATCCGCCGGACAGCGTTTCCAGATCCTCCACCGGCAGCGATTCCCCGGGCACATCGTCGCGGAGTTCGGCGTAGCCGGCCAGGCCGACGCCCATGGGGTCGACTCCGGACACGTCCAGCTCGTCCAGCCGCCGGACATAATCCAGGACCGACGACATGTCGTTCGAGAATCTGTCCGCATCCTCGTCGCTGATTTTGATGCGGAGCATTTCGGCCAGCGCCCGCGTTTCCTTGGCGTCAATCAGCATGGCTGTAGTCCTTTCTTAGATGGCGTTCCACTCCGCGGCACAATCTCCCGCCGCGGCAAGAGGAAAAATTTTATACGGAAACACGGCGGCTTTCCATAAAAAATTCGCCTCCGCCCCCGAACCGGCCGGCGGGATGGATTGCGCGCCTCCGGAAAATAAGGTACAATGCGCCGCATGGCCGGGTATAACCATTCCGGCGCGAAAACGAATTCTTCCATAGCATTTTGAAAAGTTCCTGGCGGATCGCTTAAATATATGCTGATGTATTTCGTTCTGGGAAGCCTGGCCCAAGTCGCCCTGAACTTTATCCACATGGCCATGTATTTCGAACTGAAACCACCGCGCGCCCTGTCGGCGCTGACGGGCGTCTGCCTTCTTGCCGCGCCGATCCTGATCCCCGGCTATGTTCCCGTCTCCCCGAGCGATAAGCTGTGGTCCATGACGGCCATGGGCTTTGCCGCGTACAGCTCGGTGATTTTCCATTTCTTCGTGTTCAAGGGCGGGTACACCCGCATGTTGTTCGGCGTCCTTACCGTCGGCTCCTACAACATCGCCTCGCAGCTCCTGATCCATTCCGTCTATTCCACCGTTATCGGATGGCCAGACAGGGATGTCACCTTCTGGGACATCCGTTTGGGCCAAATCGCCATCAGTCTAGTGGCATTTCCCATCCTCTATGCCTATTTCCGCCGGCCGTTCCGGCTCATTCTCGAAGCGGCCATACAGGGCAAATGGTATATGCGCATGATTTTCACCATGTTCATCTTCATCACCGGCTACCTGGTGCTGGATGTCGCCTACGAGTATGACAGCGAATTGACCATGCTCCTGAACTTTTCCACCATCGGCGCCATCGTCGCCTATTACACCACCATCTGCCTGTCCATCATCCAGGAGAAGAAGAACGATTTCCTCAACCAGACCATCGCGTCCTACGAAAAACTCATGCCGGTCTACGAACATTACGCCGCCATGCTGGGCCGCAAGGAAAAGATGGTCAAAACGCTGTCCCACGATTTGCGCCACGCGCTGAACTGGCTCGGGCTCACCGCCAACGAAGGCGACAGCGAGCGGCTGGCCGAATATGTCCTCGGCTCGGAAGGCATGAAGGACGAGGTGCTGACCAATGCGCACAGCGACAATCCGGCGGTCAACGCCATCGTTTCCTTCCATTTTTCCCAGGCGAAAGCGAACGGCACCGAGTGCAAGGCATGGCTGAGCATTCCCCAGCATCTCGGCCTGCCGGTGGCGGAATTGATCATGCTGATGGGGAACGCGCTGGAGAATTGCGTCAAAGCCACCGCTCCGCTCGGGCCGGAGGGGCGCATCGAAGTGGCGGCCAAAAAAGTGAAGGACTGCCTGGTTTTGAAGACCGTCAACAATTACCTGCCCGGTACGGAAAAGCCCGGCCAGGGCCTTGGCCTCGAAAGCATACGAACGCTGTGCGAACGCCACGACGGCAAGCTGGATCTGGAAAAGAATGCAAACGAGTTCCGGCTGACGGCGATACTTAAACTCAATGCATAATGCATTGCGGTTCGTATTTCCCGACAATCGTCACCGCATTGATCCCCAACATGCCAAACGAATTGTTCAGAATGGCGCGGACGGGCCGGTCGGCCCTGACCGCCCGGCCGATCACCAGCTTCGGCAGGGCGCAGGCCGGATCGAGATCGTCGACGTTGACGCACGGATGGATCATGCCGTCGTCGAAGGCGGGCAAATTGCCGGCCAGTTCGAGCGCGCCGGCGGCGCCCATGGCATGGCCGTAATAGCCCTTCGCCGCGTTGACGTAGGCGGGGCAGTCGGCGCCGAACACCGATTTTATCGCCTCCACCTCCTTCGGATCGCCTTCAGGCGTCGCGGTGGCGTGGGCGCTTATAATGTCGATGTCCCCGGGCTTCAGGCCGGCGCGCTTCAGGGCGAGGGACATGGCCTGGGCCTGGCGCTCCGGGTTCGGCAGGACGAAATCGGTGGCGTCGGTGTTGACCGCCCAGCCGAGGAGTTCGCCGTAAATTTTGGCGCCGCGCTTTTCCGCGTCCTCCAGCCGTTCGAGCGTATACAGGCAGCCGCCCTCGGCGATGACGATGCCGCGGCGGTTTTTGTCGAACGGCCGCGAAGCCGTTTTCGGATCGTCGCCCAGGGGCGCCAGCGCGTTCTGCGCCAGAAACGAGGCGAAAATGCCGAACGTGCGGATCGCCTCCGACACGCCGCCAGCCACCGCCACGTCGACTTCCCCAAGGAGAAGCTGTTGCGCGCCGTAGATAAGCCCGTAGTTCCCCGCCGCGCAGGCGGCGCCGATGCAGCAGTGCGGCCCGGTGATGCGCGCGTTCAGGCACAGGTCGCCGGCCGGGTTGTTGGAAATGGATCGCGGATTGTGGTGGTGCGACCAATATTTGACGTCGTAGCCGAACTCCTTGATGTTGGCCACCTCGTTTTCCGTCTC
>JAVBRW010000193.1:0-2561 GCA_031547475.1 Planctomycetota bacterium | reverse complement strand
GGCGGGCAGTGCGACGACTGGCGGCAACTGATCCTGTCGCACCACGAGGCGCAGACGCTGGCGGAACTGTATGTCGGCGCCTGCGTCAACATCGACTCCCGGGACAGCGCCGTCACCTATATGCTGAGCGGCTGCATGCGGGCCGGGGTGGCGGAACGCCGGCTGGCCCCGCTCTACCAGGCGTTGCGGCGCGGCTTCGGGGACGGCGAGATGGATCGCGTGATGGCGACGGTGCGCGCCTACTGCGACGCCGGCTGCAGCGGCGGCAAAGCGGCCGAGGCGCTGGGCATCCACAAAAACACCATGAACTACCGGATCAACAAGATCCTGAACCTGATCGGCATGAACGGCGACGGCGCGTTCGCACGCGAGTTTTTCCTGCGGCTGTTGCTCCTCTATCACCGGCGGAACGCCGACGACAGGCTGTAAACGCAATCGCCCGGGCTGCCCGGCGAAAAGAACGGTTCGAAACGCGGATTTCCACCAGCGGATTACTTGGCATACGCGGCCGCCGGCCGCGCGGGAATGTGTTGTCGTCAAAGGGCAAGAAGGAGAAAAAGAATGTCGGGAACCTACATGTTCGTGGTCATCTTCGCCGCCATCGTGGCGATGATCCTGGCCATCAGCCGCTACAAGCAGCACCCGTTTCTGGTTATGCTGGTCATTTCCATCGTCGTCGGCCTGGCCTGCGACATTCCCACCGAGGAGGTCATCAACAAGATCAAGGCCGGCTTCGGCGGCATCCTCGCCAACATCGGCATCGTCATCCTCTGCGGCACCATCATCGGCACCATCCTCGAAAAGACCGGCGCCGCCCTCACCATGGCCAACACCATTCTCCGGCTGGTCGGGAAGGAACGCTCCGTCCTCACCATGGGCCTGACCGGTTACGTCACCGGCATTCCCGTGTTCTGCGATTCCGGCTTCGTCATCCTGTCGCCCATCTCCCGCGCCCTGGCTTCGCGGTCGGGCATTTCCCTCTCCGTCATGGCGACCGCCCTGTCGGGCGGCCTCTACGCCACCCACTGCCTGGTGCCGCCCACCCCGGGCCCCATCATCATGTCCAGCACGCTCCAGGCCAACCTCGGCTACGTCATCGGCATCGGCCTCCTCGTCTCCATCCCCGCCACCCTGATGGCAATCCTCTACGCGAAGAAAGTGGCGGGGAAAATCGACATTCCCGCCAACCCCGAGTTCACCCTCGAGGAACTGCTGGAAAAATACGGCCGCCTTCCCGGCCCCGTCGCCTCGTTCGCGCCCATCGTCTTCCCCATCGTCCTGATCGCGCTCAAGTCGCTGGGCGATTTCCCGTCGCGGCCGCTCGGCGAGGGGACGGTCCGCATGCTGGCGTCGTTCATCGGCAATCCGGTCATCGCCCTGATCCTGGGCGTGTTCCTGGCCATGACCCTCATCCCGCGTTCGGAAAGCAAAAACAAGCTGGAATGGATCGGCAGCGGCGTGTTCCATTCCGCTTCCATCCTCGCCATCACCGGCGCCGGCGGCTCGTTCGGCGAAATCCTCAAGTCGCTGCCGCTGGCCGACGCGCTCAAGAGTTCGCTTCTCCAGATGTCCATCGGCGTTTTCCTGCCTTTCATCATCGCCATGCTGCTCAAGGTGGCCATGGGCGCGTCGACGGTGGCGATGATCATCACCTCCGCCATGGTGGCGCCGATGATGGGCGAGCTCGGCTTCACCTCCGAATTCGCCAAGGTGCTGGTGGTGATGGCCATCGGCGCCGGCTCGATGACGGTGTCGCACGCCAACGACTCCTATTTCTGGGTGGTGTCGCAGTTCTCCGACATGGACACCAAGACCGCCTACCGCTGCCAGACCGGCGTGACCCTGGTGCAGGGCGTGACCACCATCGCCGTGGTGGCGCTGCTGTCGGTGTTCATCTGAAAGCCGGGGCACCGCGCAAGACAAGAAGACAAAACGCCCCCGCGCCGCATTGCCTGCGGCGCGGGGGCGTTTTGGGCTATATTTGCGTTTAATTTTCCTTACTGGTATCATTACGTTTTCTGGATTGGTTGCATGGGCTTGGGCAGTACTTCAGTCCACAATCAGGGAGATGGCGCATGATGCTTGAAGGAATATGGTATTGTTTAATTGGGTTTACGGCAGGCGCAATTGTTTGGTGTCTATTCAGAAGCTTTATTTGGAAAGTCAAACCAAAGCGGTTGATCATGTTATTGCCGGTGATATTGTTTCCTTTGCTTAATTTCTTTGAAAAGAGCGAACATCTCCTCGGTTCACATGATGAAAAACGTTTCATGGAAGCTTCATCCGAGGAACGAAAACGTATTGTTATGAGTCAAGTGTTTCAAGAATTCGCAAATCGCGAATTCAATAATCGACTTCTTCTTTATCGTTTTCTCGCGTTGGGCATTGCTGTGATCGAAATTGGATATTTTAAAGGTATTGTAACCGTTCACAGCTATTTTGAATCCCCGTATTGTCGCGCGCCAGAATTTCCGGCAAAAGTTGCGATGTCGTGCTATACTTCCCATATGGGGGAACTACAGGACAAAACCATTCTCGAAGCCCTTTTGAAGCGTCTTGAC
>JAVBRW010000177.1:0-22115 GCA_031547475.1 Planctomycetota bacterium | reverse complement strand
CTGTATGGTGAATCGGCGCATCTTCTTGTCATAGAGTTCGCGCGCTCGGTCCGACGGAAAGGCTTGCCTGGTGGCGTCCATCCTTTGTTGCGTGAATTTATCCAGGTTTTCCCGGGTCTCCCGGGCCTCTACCCCTTCAATCTGGGCAAGTCTGGCCCGCTCCTCATTTATCGCGATACTGTCATTGGCCGCCCCGCCATCGGAGTCGGCATCCGCCCGTTCCTCGTATTTCCGTATGGCGAACTGCATCTGCTCGTGGCCGTCGTGCTGGACAGCCTGGCCGAGTCGATAGAGATCCTTGAAGGTTTTCCCGCCGATGTCGTCCCCGGAGATGGGGCCAATGCCCATCCTGGCGTCGGGGATGCCGGGCATGCGGCTGCGATCCGGGAGGCCGGGGATATTGCTTTGGATGTAGTTCGCCATGGCTATTTCTTCCAGTTGCTATAGGTCGAATACATGTTGGCGGTGCCGGTGAGCGCCGCCGTCGCCGCCGAGATGTAGGGATTGGTCTTGTTGGCGAGGGTGAAGCCGGACTTGCCTTCAAGGTTGGTCGCCTCCACGTCCTTTTGCCAGGCGTCGAGCGCCCGCGAATACCGCGATTTCTGCGATTCGTAGACGCCCTCGGCGGCGGTGTTGGCCTGGACGTCGGCCGCCGAGCCGGCGTTCACCGACACGCCGGAGGCGCCGTAGGCCGCCCGCTGCGCCCCGCGGAGCGATTCGTATTCGCGGAGGGTGTCCGCGGCCTCGACCTCGCCGAGCTGGCGGTAGTTGGCGGCCTGGATGCGGGACAGCTGGGCCTGCTGCTGGAGCTGGGAGGCGTTGAACTCATTGGCGAGGTTCTGCGCCCTGGCGTCGTTGTAGGCGGCGGCGGTCGAAATGCCGGTGCCGACGCCGCCGAGGCCGAGGCCGAGGTATGGAGATTGGAAAACGCTGTTCAGGACCCCCATTCCGGCACCTCCCTTTCCACCAGAACCAGTTCCGCCCCGGTGTTTTTCTTCCTGATCGTCCGCTTCCGTTCGAATCCCAGGCGCTCGACAAATTCGAGGCCGCGCGTGTAATCGGGCGGTATCTCCTGCCAATACACCGTTCCCTTGCCCATGATGCGGTCGACCGCCTTGAGGCAGCGCACCGACTGCCGCCACAGCCAGCGGGGATTGCCGGGCGCGTCGGCGGTCGTGGTCATCCAGATCTGAAATCTGGTGATGCCGAGCAGGCTGACCCCGCCGGCCATGGCGGTGCGGCCGCGGATGGCGTAGCAGACGAGGGCGCTTTCCGAAAGGGACGTGGCAAGGCAATCGCGGAAATCGGCGTGCTCGCCCACCGTCAGGCGGGCCTCGCGCACATGCTCCGGGTTCGGATTGGCGACGATCATGCCGAGGGCGCGGATAAAACCGACTTCGTCTCCGTCAAGGATTTCCATTCACTATCTCCGCCACCACCGACCGGATTCCCCAGGGAACCGGATTCGGCGATTTGAATTTGCAGAAGGTGTGCCGGTTGTTGCGGGGGAGGGGATTGAGCTGGCGGTCGCCGCTGATGGGCTGCGGCTCCAGCCCGATGGTCTTCCCGTCCTGGATAGGGTATTCGTAGTATTTGCTGTCGTTGGTCGAGTACCACAATTCCCGGCAGCGGTCCAACTCCACCACGACCTGCCAAATCTGGCGATCGGCGTTGCGGAGGGTGCCCTGGTTGAACAGCTCGAGGTCGAGGGTTTCCAGTTCCGCCTCGTATGGCAACCCGACATGGACGACTGTCGCCGGGGTATCGAGGGCGATGGCGCCGTTCACCACCGTCTTGAGGGTGGGCATCCCTTTATTGTCGAAGCCGGCCGCCACGCTGTTGTCGGCCAGGACCGATACCTGCAACCCCTCCAAATGCTCCAGCCCGTACACGGTCGAATACGGCTGGTCGAAGATGGCGGAGAGCCCGCAGTCGACGAAAAACGAATTCTCCCTGGTCGGTTCGCCGCCGTAGGGGCGGGTATCCTCCATATATTCGATGTACTGGACGGATCGCCCGTCGCCAAGGGTCCGACGCACCACCGCCCACAGCCGGTCGAATCCCTGGGATGTCTGCATGCTGTTGATGGACAGGACCTCGCCCTGGGTCTTGTGGTGCGTCCAGGCCTGAAACTGTTGACTGGGGATGTAGGTGCAGGACAGGAATGTCCCGTCCGACAGGGTGGCGAACACCAGATTTATCGGGTCGCGGAGGAAGGCGAGGCCGGTGACGGTCTTGCCCTCGGTCAGGTGCTGGGCGTAAATGAGGATGTTGTCGCGGGCGAAGCCGTCCTTCTCGAAGGAGTAGACCATGGACAGGATGGTCTGTTTCGAGAGGGGGATGTATACGGCCGAATCGCCGATGATGACCGCCGGCACATCCGAGGTGCCATTGTACGAGTGCTGGTCGAAGTTGACGTTCGAGGCGGTGACGGCGCCCGACACCGTCGACACGAAATCGCCGCCCGAGGTGAGCAGGCTGAACGGCTTCAAGTCCATGATGTCCTTGATGGCGTTCATTTGCTTCGACGACATCTCGAATTCCCAGCCCGCCGCCGGGTCGGAAGGATTGACCGAGAAATCGGTGTAGATGCCGCTGCGACTGCCGAAGATGGAACACGGCTTGGAACGGGTATTGCCAAGGATGAGGCGCTGCTGGAAGAAGGCGCAGACCGCCGGATAATTGTCGGGGGAGGTGAATTGATTGATGCCGGTTATGGGGGTTTGGGGATATACCGGCGTCTCCGTGACGTTGGCGTCGATGAAGTCGAGGCCCTGCACGTCGCCGACGAGATAAAAATTCGGGTCGCTCGAGCCAATCTGCCGGCGGTAAACAAAATAGCCTTCGGCCCCCGTCGTGCCGGCCCACTTGACGCGGTTGTTAATCTTGATGCCGTTGGCGTTATTGTAATTACTGATAAACGACATGATGCTGTTGTAAATTCCGGCCTTGGTGTAGCCGTCGACGGCGAGGCCGGCGTCAATGAAGCCGATGGCCATGTCGCGCATATACCAGGTATCCCTGCCGCTGTGCTGGTTTGGATACCACGCGTCGTAATAGACGAGATCCGCATAGCGCCAATCGTTGCCGAACACCCCCCAGCCGTCGCCGCTGTAGTAGGGGGAGCTGGAAAGGATGCGAAGAAAGTTAGGATAGGCCGGGTACTGGAGATTGAATATATACTTGATTCTCGGATTGATGGTCCCGGCGTTCGGGCCGTTTCCCGCCCAGTCCATGGCGTCGATGATGATGTCGGACAGATTCATGGCCGCCGGGTAGGAAGGATAGCCGGGGAGGCCGCCGTACTGCCCCCGAAAGGTCTCAATCCAGTTTATGCAGGAGAGAATGTTATTTTGCGGGTACGAACCGATTTGCTTGGCGTCGGTATCGAGCGACTTGATGCTGGGATAGTTTATCGACTCCTGGCGCGATCCGGAGATGGTTCTGTAGGCAGTCACCGCGTATTCGAAATTGTTGTGCCCGTTGGAATAGGCGTCGTAGAAAGCCAGGTTCGTCGGCGAGGCGATTCTACTCACATCCCGGAACAGCTGGCTCCAACGCCAATCACGGTGCCCGAAGCGCACCAGCTGCTGCGTCGGCACATCCTGATGCGTGAAGATCATCAGGTCCTTGTTCTGGGTAAAGCGGAATTTCTGCGCCTGGGCTGCGGTGAATGGGCTGGCGATGACGTAGTCGGTGTTGTTGTCGTTGGTGATGACGCCTTCGTTTGTATGCACCCGCATGATATTTTCGCCGAATTCCAGCTGATAGGTCTGGTCCTCGGAGAACTCGAACTTGACCAGCCGAATCGGCTTGTCGTTGTGGAGACATTCGGCGTGCATGCGGAAGCCCGGGCGCTTGGAGGCGCCGCCGGTGGGACCGACGATGCCGTTGAGGAGGGACGCCACCCCGCCGTCGCGGCGCTCCCAGTCGCGGCGGTTGCGGACGCCGGGAGCGAGTTCGCCGGTCGCGAAGCTGAATTGTATGGCGGTGCTCGGTCCCGACATGCTATCCCCGATATGCCCATAGCCGCCTAAATCAGGCGGGAGTCGTCGTAGCCGCTGTTGTCCAGGAAATACAAGCCGTGGGAAGTCGGCTCCACTCCCTTGGCCGCGTCCAAATGTATCGCGTACAGTTGCAGGAATCCCTGGGCCCCGGAAGGATCCCGTTTCAGGGTCAGGCAGAGTTTTTCCGCCAGCTTTAGCTCCAGCGCCTCCACCGCCGCCGGCGTGAATTCCTCGAGCAGGGTCTTGTTCGACACGTACTCGAGGATGACGTCGTCGCTATCGGAGCAGATGAAGGGATGCCGCTGTCCCGTCACCCGCATGATTTCGTGCGGCACTTCCGGCCGATGCGGCGTGCGGCGCCCGAAGGTGCGCAGCGCCTCGGGAATGGTGAAGGCGATTTTCCTGATGAAATCGTCCGGCAGGCTGTAGGCGTATTTCCAGGTGAGCGGCTGGTATGCCGCCCTGGCCGGCGTGACCGCCCGCTTGGCGAACGACCATTCGTACTCCTGGAGAAAGGCGTTGAAGCACATCTCCCATTGCAATTGCGCCGCCTCGGCCGCGGGACTGTCGTCGTCCAGCGAATTGATTTGCGCCAGGTTGTTGTAGCCGAGAGCGCGGTTGACGACATCGGTCGGAGTTATCATTGCGGCGCCTTCACGAAATGCGAGGACGGGGGCTGCTCGTCGTCATCGGAAAACTGGCAGTAGTCGCCGCGCCTATAATGCAGCGACCGGTAGATGACGAAGAATTCGCACTGGTATTTGACGAAGCCGGGATCCGCCGGCTCGTCGGGCCGCAGCGTGCGGCCGTTCGGGTCGACGGATTCGGCGTCGTCACTTTCCGGAGCCATGCGTTACCCCAATTCCTTGAAGAACTTCGGCTGTCCCTTGTCGTCCTCGACCTGGAGAATCGGATTGTCGGAGGAAAGGCGGTACTCGCGGCCCTTGGTATATTTCCCGTTGCCGCAACTCGCCTTGCAGAAATAGCGTTTCATGTCGCCGGACGGGACAAGCTCCTGTTGTTTGCGTAGCGCCGCCAGGCTTTCGTCCCGGCCCTGCACCGCGTTGAAGTTGGCCCAGGGCGGGGGAGACGGCTGGGCGGCGCCGGTATCGGTCGGGGCGTTTGCCGCGGGCGCCGCCGCCGAGCGTTGCGCCCGGCGCGGTTTCGGCTGCGGAACCGGGGGCGGCTGGGCCGCCCCCTGCTGTTCCGGAGACGATGGAGCGGGAGAAGGGGTGGGGGTATCCATCGTCGTGCCTCCTTAGTGGTTGGTCTGCCCGGCGAACACCAAGCCGGAAGTCACGGCAAAGCCGGCGGGGAGCCCGGTGCCGACGTAATTGAGGCGGATATACCGCCGGTACCCGGTGCCGAGCGCCGCCGCCAGAATGCTGCCGCCGCGCTCCAGGAACTCGACGGGGATGATGTGGGTGTCGATTGTCTTGGGGCTGGCGAAGGCGTCGGTATCGTCGGTCTGCACCTCGACGGTGAGCGTGGCGCCCGACGCGGGCGGGGCGACGACCTCGAGAATGATGGGCGCGCCGGGCCCGACGTCTCCGGGGCCGACGTCGACGGTGTCACTGGAAAGAGCCGTTCCCGTCACCGCCTGGCCCTTGCTGAACATATTTTCCGCATCGAACATGGGATTATCCTTTCGTGATTTGGTTGGCTGCGGTAAGCGCACTAGGCGGTTACCTGGTCCTCGGCCCCGAGCGCGTCGACCTGCCGGACAGGGACTCCCTTGAAGGAGGTGACTTGCTGCCCCTCGAAACTCTGGATGGTGAGGTTGACGTTGGATTTCTCCATGGCCATGAGATCGAGCATGGTCTTGCAGGTCTGGTTCATGTACCAGGCGGGGCGGCCGAGGCGGATGTTCGGGATGAGGTTGTAGGCCTTGATCATGGCCCGCACCAGCATCTGCTGGGCCGGCGTGCCGGCGCCACCGGCAACCAGGGCCTGCAGCTGATCCTGATCGACGTTGGCGATGCGGACGCAGTACCGCCAGTCGCGCAAAACCAGCCCGAGCGACCACGAGTAGTTGGTCTTGTAGCCCATGAACTCATTGTTGTCGTCGTCCAGGACGGGAAGCCGGCCGAGGAATTCACGGCGCAGGCCGGACTGGATCCCCTTGGGATAAATCATGTGGGTGGACATGTCGCCCCAGACGATGAGCCAGATGGAGGTGCAGTTGCTGCCGGTTCCGCCCGCGTCGATGACATTGACCGCGTTTTCCGCCTTGTCGGGGTCGAGGGTGTTATAACGGGGGGACAGCCCGAGGAAGGAGGCGGCGTTATTGACAAGATCGCCATAGAAAATGGTCTTGGCGACCTCCTGATTCATGCTTTCCAGGAACGCCCGCTCCTCGGAGAGGAGAAAGTCGGCCTGTTTCCCGTTCAGCTCGGCGAGTGCCGAATCCACCACCGACCAGGTTTCCAGCATGCCGATGCGGTCGTCGACCTGGACGGTGCGGCTTTTCGACTTGGGAACGCCCCGGTTGAGGGTTCGCCAGTAGCTTTCGGGAAGGCCCGAGCGGATGACGGTCCGGTGGGTGGTGATGTTGTTCGCCTCGAGGAACATGGCGTCGTCGAGGACTTCGTTGGTCTGCTCCAGAATCTCGATGACCCTGGCGATCTGCATGTTCGGATCCATGCGTTTCCGGAGATCGGTCAGGGTGAGGCTGCGCATGCCCACGGTAGACATGGGGATATCCTTTCGTGTGAGTGGTGAATGTGGTTGCTAGTTCCCGCCTTTCAGGTTCGGGAACAGGATTTCGGCCGAGCTTTTGTTGCCGGTTCCGCCGTCGGAACCGTGCGGAGCCGCCTCGGCCTCGGAGATATATTTGCCGATGCGGGCCCAGGCCTTGAACAGGAGCGGGTTGTTGCGGAGGTTGGCCTTGTCCACGAAATCGACAAAGGCCCTGTACTCCTGCGGCTCGGAGAAGAAATGCCGCATCGCCTTCTGCGCGTAGTTGTGGCTGGCCTCGAAATTGGCGCCGCCGACTTCGAGATCGGCGTGGATGGCGGCGTTGCCCTCCCTGTCGAAGCGCGCCCGGATGTCCTGGATGGACTGCTCGACATGCTTCTGCGTCGCGGCGTGGCCTTCCGCCAGTTCGGCATGGTAAAGGTCGAACAGCTTCTGCGCGCCGGCCTTGTCCAGCTTCAGCTCGGCGGCGACTTTCTTGAAGCTTTCCATGCGCTCGGCATTGGCCTGAAACCCGTCGGGAATGGTGAGCTCGAGCGGTTGCGCCTCGCCGCCCTCGGCGCCGTCCTTGCCTTGCGCGCCGTCGGCCTTCGCATCCTTCCCGGCCTTGTCCGCCTTATCCAGTTCCCCCGGCTTGTGCGGGAGGAGCCCGCCATCGTCGACCGAATCGTCGGAAATCCCGTCCGCCTTCCGCTGTTCGGTCGCGGGCGCTTCCTTGCCTTCGCCGGCGGCGGCCGGCTTGGCGTCGGCCTTGGGCGCGCTTACCGCCGCCCAATCCCCGTTCACAGCCACGGCGTCGGCCGGAATGGGGGTGCTGCTGGTCGCGTTCGCCTGGCTTTCGGTTTTGATTCCCGTGCCGGCCGCGCCCTGTGCATTGACGCTCATAATCATCCTTTCAAAATATCCAACGCCTGATGTCCGCAGTGCTTGATAATGAGTTCGCGATACTTGCCCGCTTCTTTCCGGACGCCGTGGTGGTACATGTCCCAGCTGTTGGCGGCGGGCATGAGCCGCTCCGCTCTGTCCCAGTCCTCGACAATCTGCGACAGGAGCCACTTTCCCGATGGCGAGGCCAGGAGATTGTCGATATGCATCCTTTCCTCATCCTCGGCGGCGCGTCGTTCCTCGGCACGCTCCGCTGAAGCGCGATCCAGTTCGTCGAATTCGGTCATGCCGGCGCCTCTCCGCCTGCCAGCATTCCCAGCGCGGTATCCGGGGCGGTGCTGGTATTGCCGAGCTTCTGCGCCAAATCGACGTTCTGCGCCTGCTGCATCTGCTGCGCCTGGGCCTGGGCCGCCTGGGCGTCGGCGGCAATGAGCGCCTCCACCTTGTCCGGGCTGTTGAAGCATTCCGCCGGCAGGGCGTCCGTTTTTTCGTACAGGCGGAGGATGGCGTCAAAATCGAGGGTGTGCCTGATCTGCGGATACAGGTTGGCGATTTCCAGCGCCTGCTGCACCACCTGCGACGCCATGATGATGTCGGCCTGGCGCTGCGCCTTGGCGAGATCGGAGGTGAAATAGGGTTGCAGCTTCTGCCCGGATATCTCCGGCGGAGCCGGCGGCAGCCGGTGCCACTCGTTATTGGCGAGGTCGAACGTCCTATCCAGGGTTGGGATAAGCGCGTTCGTCCCCATGCGGACGGTGATGGGTCCGAGGACGGCGTTCTTTTCCTGCTTCAGTTCATTGACCTCGGTGGCGGTGATGGACTGGCCGCCCCGCGACTGGATGAGGAGGATTTCCCGGTTGTAGAGATGCGAGCTGATGCGCTCGAGGAGGCGACTGCGGGAATTATTGCTCTCGGAAAAATTGAAAATCGGCGGAACCAGCGCCTGCAAGGCCGCCGCCCGCGGGTCGCCGCCGGCTATCTCGTAGATGCCGCCCGGGCGGATGCCCTTGATCATCTTCGCCTGCGCCGAGTTCACGCCCCAAGCCGGATTGGATGCCCACTGGGTGCCCATGTTGTAGTCGCGGGTTTCGGCCTGGAGCTGCTTGACGTCGGGCAAGGCGAGGAAGCCGGGGCAGTTGTTGGCGTACAGCCTGCCGCCGGCCGCCCCCCAGCGCACCACGACAAAGGGCTTGCTGCGGTATCCCTTGCGGTACAAGACCTTTTCATCGGGCCGGCAGCCCTCGACATAACGCACCTCCTCGAACCGGTATTCCGGATGCCTGCCGCTATTGCCGAAGTAGTTCCAGGGCTGGATGCACTGCATGACATGGAACAGCCGGTCGGGACTACCGCCCGGTTTGATGGCCTCGATGACGGCTTGCGGGCAATTCTCCCTGCCGTAAATGCGGACCAGGTCCGATGCGCGGCAGGTGCTGCGGAGGTACATGGAGTCGATTTCCCGGCGCGCATCCTGCGCCAGCCAGTAGGCGCCGACGGTGGCGGCATAGTAGCGGGCGGTGGTGATGGGGTCGGAGAGGATGAGCATGGCCGCCGTGCCAAAGCAGATGGCCTCGAGGTAGACCTGATGGATTTCCTCGTAGAAATTCGACGCCCCAAGGATATCCCGGACGCATTCCTGGGCGTTCCGCACCCACAGCTTGACGTCGTTCGATACGGATTCCTTGAAGTCCTGGTAATTGCCGACATAATACGAAAACCACTGCGTTGCCTGCCCGGACAAGCCGCTTTGCAGCCCGTCCGCGGCGGTGAGCGCCATCTTGATGGGCGAGCCGTCGCGGATACTTGAAAGGTCGAGGAGGAAGTTTTCGCTCAATTCCTCGGTTTCGCCGTCGAGGTAGCGCCCGGCGAAGGGCATAAGGAATTTCCGCACCTCCCGCCAGATCGGTTCCATCGGCTGCCGGTCGCTTTGCATCGACGCCAGCCGCTTAATGTAGGGCTCCGCCTCCACCAGCCCCTTGAGGCCGGCCGCGATGAGGCGCGATGCCGCCGCCTCGCGCTTGGCGACGGCGGGCGGATGCCATAGACTGGTTTTGTCGGGAGCTTCGGCGACGGCGGTCATGGTGCATCAGCCTCCAAGTGCCTGTTTTTTCCTGACGGTGGGCGTCCCCGTAACCCCGAGGCCTCCGGTCGGGTTGGTCGCCTGGCGCTGCGCCTCCATGGCGGCGAGCTGGCGCTGGCGTTCCTTTTCCGATGCGTTGGTTTCGGCGTCGTCCGGATTGTTGGTCGGGGCTTCGGGCATTTCCGGGAGGGTGGCGAGGGCCTCCTGGTTGTTCTGGGTGATGTTCTGCAACTGCGACGCGGCGGAGTTCTGCGTATTCTTGAGCGCCTTGTTCATGGCGATATACGATCCGGCGGCAAGCCCGACGCCTAGCAGGCTGCCAAGCCAACTGCCACCACCGGAAAGCGCCCCGGTCAGCATGCCCATACCATCCCCTTTCACAATCCCTTGAAATAATCGAAGGTTTCCACTACGGTATTTTCCACACTTCGCGGCGCCGCCCTGTTCACTGGCATGGCGAAGGTCAGGGCCAGGGCGTCGGCGTAATCGGGGGACGCCAAGCCGCGTTCCTTCATATCCTCTTTCGACTCCAACTGACGCTTGTCCCCGCCGGCGGTGTATCCGTATTCCGGACCTATCAGATCATCCCGGAGCCGTTGATCGTCGGGTATGGACGCTGTCTTCAGCCACTCCGCCATCTCGAACCACATCTGCGCGCGGATGTTGGCATAGTTGTCCGGGTCCCGGGCGCGGCTGGCGAAGTTGACGGGGATTGGGGAGAACCCGAGCTCCAGCAACCTATCCGTCACCCCGCCGCCCACGCCGCCGTCGTCTATAAATACCGCCGCCGGCCCGTCCTGACGCCACTGGTGTGCAACCCAATTGGCTATGCTCATGAGGTCGCGATGCCGTGCGATATGGAGAATCCGCGCCGCTCGGCCCTGTCGCTCCACCAGCACCGTCAGATCGTCGCCGTAGCGGGCGATGTCGAGGCCCCATATCTTCGGCATGCCGGCGATGACATCATGGGCCATAACCCTGGCCGCCGCCGCTTCCACCACATCCATCGGGATGAGCTGATAAGTGGACGCCGACGGAAAATCGCCCTTCACCCGGATGCGGAAGAAGTCGGAATCTTCCCCGTAGTCATCCAGCCACTGCTGTATCTGTTTGGGATTCGCCATCTTGGCGGTACGCGAATCCACTTTCCTGGTCTTCCAGCGATGCCTGTTCCGCCCCCAGCACTCACGAAATTTGCCGGTATTCCGAGTCGGATTGCCGAAGGCGAACCACATGGCGCCGGGCGTGGTCATGGCGCCCTCTGTCGTCTCCCATATCACGTCGGGAATCGCCGACGCCTCGTCGTAAATGACCAGAACGTGTTTCGCGTGCAGCCCTGCGAACGCTTCCGGCTTCTCCTTGACCCATGGCGTCGCCGCCACAAACCACGTATCGGGGAAATCAACCTGATAGAAATGCGTCCCCGTCTGTTTGAACCAATGCTTGTTGATGGCCCTTTGGTGCCACTTTGCCAGCTCGCGCCAGGTCTTGTCGCGAAGCTGGGGGAGCGTATTGGCGGTGACGACGCCGGCGAGATGCGGCCGGGTGGACATCGCCCACAGGGTTATCCAGGCGGCGAAGGTGGTTTTTCCCACTCCGTGTCCGGTGGCGTCGGCGAATTGGATCGCCGTCTCCGCCGTGCGCACCGCTTCGCCAATCTCGCGGAGCTGCTCCATTTGCCAGGTGTCGGGACCTTCGCCGGAGCCCCAGTCGAAAGCGAAATGGACGAAGCCGACCGGGTCGTCGTAGAATGACGCCATTGCTTCAACCAGCCGGCTTTCGGCCGGCTTAACCGCCGCCGCCATATTTCCGCGCCTCCTCGAGGCGTCTCTGGGCCGCTTCCAGTTGCGCGTCCAATCCAGTTACTTCCAATTGGCCCGACACCTCGAGCTTTTCGCCGAACAGCCGCGGCGCCATCTTGGTCATGCGGAATTTCATGGTGTCGACGCGGAGCTTGGAGCGCTGGATATGCTCGTGGTCGACGACTTCGACTTCCTGGCCATCGCGGATAACGGTTTTGTAATCCTCCCGCGAGTCGTCGGCGATGGTCTGCAAATCGTCATCCATCAGGATAGCCTGTAGCGCGCGCGCATCCGCGTAACGTTCCGCAAATTCAGGGTTACGCTTGTACCACTGGTAGAAAACGGAAGTGCTCGGCATGCCCTCGTCGGCGCAGATGGAGCGAAGGCTTTCCCCCGCCTCGAGGCGCAGGCAAAGCTGCTCGCCGATGCGGCGATTGTACGTCGTCGGCCGGCCCCGCTTCCGGGGCTTCGCCTCGACCGCCTCAACCTGTTCACCATCCGCCATCATTGCTTTTTCCTGCGTATCAGCCAAAAGCTGATAATCCAAACCGCGCCGGCGATGATGACAACGCTTATGCCGCCGTGCTTCATCGCCGCGTCCTTTTCCAAGCCTTTCGTCAGGTGTACGATTTATGCACAACGCCCATCCCGAACAACCCCTTTTTTCGCGTGTCGAAACCGGCTATTTTTTGGCCGTAAGTCCTTATGGGATAAGGGAAATCCCCGAAAAAGCGTGAAGTTACTGGTTGAGAATTCACGGTTTCGGGACTAACCCGTTCATACGAAAGGAGTTGACGATCTCGGAAAGGCGGAAAAATCGCGATGTGTGGCTGCGCGGTTTTTGAGGCGTTTGAACCGCATGGCACAGGGCTTGACGCCTGTTTTTGGGTCAATTTTCCCCCCTCGGAATGGTCGGGAGTAAGTTTTTTCGCAAGAAAAGCATGGCGGCGGAGGGAAAGTGCCGATATGAATAGTGGAACCCGTACAGGGAGGCGAAATGGAATTCCATTATTATAATGAATTTGGGGAATACATTGGGAGTGCTCCCGCTGGCTCGGCCGAGTTTCCACCCCGCAATGCAATTACCATACCTCCGCCCGACACACCGGAGGGCTTTCGTTCGAAAGTAAACACGGACAAGACAGGCTGGGACCTCGTCAGGATTACCGATCTCCAGGGCGTTATTTTGATATATGAGGAAGTGCGTCCGTTATTCATACGGCAGATCGACGAACCGGTGATCTACTTCTCGCTATTCCCCTATCCCGATAATCCCCGGAATTCTCGGCTCCAGCCGTATTTCAAATCATTGGTTTCGGAGAGCGCCATCAGTCAGGTGGGGGATTGGATTGTCTCGGGGTTGCGACATGGGAACGAGCTATTGACAACAATCTACAAGGCGCGAAACGCACTCGCGGCGACAACCTCGGTTGTCGATCCTAAAACACAGTCAACATATCAATTCTCCATTTTCTCCCTCATTCATATAGTGAGGAATCTGCTCGACCTCGCCATAACAGGGTTTATAATCAATAATTTTCGGGAAGAAATTGTGCGTGAAGGAAGTATAGCTCCCGCGGCAATCAACGAATTACTACATCCGAAGCCGGATTTCAAAAAACGCGCGGAAATAAGTGTGGAGAAATTAGCGCCAAACGAAAACACGAAACACTTTCTCGAGTGCGTAAACGAAATCGCCAATGCTTACAAACACACGATTTTCAACACCGATACCATGAGATATTACGGAGCCGACGTTCCCACAGTCTTGGCACAGTATGTCCAATTCCACAAGTTCCGCGAGAAAAAGACCCGGATGCACAACCATGATTTACGGCAATTCGTAATCGGCATGAACGATTTTTTCGACAACATGCTTTCGGTCAGGAAGATTTGAACATCGCGCACTCCGTGAACACCCCCCTTGCGTAGAACTGAGCTTTACGCTTTGTTATTTCCCGCATTGATTCGCCGTCAACATCGTCGACTTCATTCGCCCATGCCGGTATGGGGGCCGTACATACCCCACGTTCGATTCCGAACGTTATATCGAATATCCATTCCTTTGGCCCCCAAATGCAATCATCACAAAGCATAGCCGCTTCTCCTCCTCTTTACTATCGGCAGCAATCACCCATTTCATGAATCATATTGCGTCTACTTAAGCGTTTCGAACATGGCGCTACCACCTTCTATTCCAATCGGTCAATCTTGTTGGCGATTCTGGCTAGGAAATAGAACATCTCCGGCCAATTCTGCATATTCATTTGTCGGATTTGCGCCCCTAAAAGGGGAGTTCCGAAACGGCGAAGCAAGCCTAAGACGCTTTCCGACGTATGATCGAGATTGCGCCCACCGAATTCAGGGTGGGTCTGGATTTCCTGAAGCCACTCCGCGTTGCGTGCAGCTACCTCCTCCCCCTTGCATGGGATGGCCTCCCTGAACGCAGCGTTGAGCATGTCAATCGTATTCTTTGACACAGACAATCGAGGCTCTTTTGTATCGACAAGTATTTTTATTACCCCATCAGGATACTCTTCATCAGCTTGCGGAAACTCAAATCCAATTGCCTCCCATTGATTAATGATATTCATGGCGCGGCCTCCTTCTTTTTAAGTATCTCATTGAATGATCGAATTTCTTCTTTGCATTGCCGGCAGATGTTCCAACGATAACCGAACGGCATGGGGGTGTCGCAGGAAACACAGAGATATCTTTTCTTCACCGCGTCGGGTTCGGGGTCGTTGTCGGGCATGGGGTGGACTCCTCTTCTTCTCTTCTCACAATAAACTCCATTCCAGTCGAACGCCCCGTAACTTCTATTTTCTTTCCACAGTTATTGCAGATGAAAGTTCTACATTCACCATCGTCAACGGCATAGAAATCCCAAGTATCCGTCTCCTCGTATCCACACCAGGGGCAGACGACATTTGTATGGACCATTGCGTCCTCGAAGTAATCCCAATGCTCATGCTCTTCCATTTCGTCCTGGCTCAATTCGTTCATATCTTCGGCCTCCTCGTAAGGCTCTTGCGCCAGTCTCCACGCCAGCGCGGGGCGTATTTACCGGGAATATACATAGATCCACAAAGATCCTCTATTCCGCCCTTGATCCATATTTCGCAATCATCAACGTCTGCAGCAGGCTCTTTGTAATGTCCGAACCAGAGTTCATCCTTATCCATCGCCACCCACTCGATCCATGGCGGCAAGAGAGGCCACAATGCGGAGAGGTCGGGCTTATCGTGGTCGCTCACCACAAATCCTCCGTGAAAAGTCTTGGGCCGTTATCCCCTATTTTTCCGGTATTAGAACCCATTCTCCCGCATCACCTTCTCCATCTCCTCGTAGGCCGGCTCGGCCTCGTGCCCGATGAGGTGATTGTAGGCGTTCTGCGTCTCGAGGCGGGTGTGCCCGGCATATCTCTGCGTGTGGGCCGGGCCCATCCGCTTGCTCCGCAGCAACCAGGTCATGCAGCTGTGCCGCACTTGGTAGGCGGTGAGGCGGATTTTCATGCTGGCGAGCAGGCGCCGGAGTGCCATGTCGAAGGCGCCCGTCGTCCAGCCGCCGGGGTTGCGACTCGACTTGCCGCCGAAGGATGGAACCAGGGGCGACCGCGGCTGGTCGGCGCCGCGCTTCCGCCCGAGCGCCAGGCAGTCCCGCAGCCACTTCGCCCGCAGGCTGCCCGCCGGAACCGCCAGCCAGCGGTCCGGCGTCCCCTTGATGCCCTTGACATGCAGCCGGCCGAGGTCGGCGCCGCGGGGCGGCTTGGCGTCCTCCCGCCGTAGCTTCCACACATTGGCGGGACGAAGACCGAACAACGCCATGCCGAGGAGGAACAATCCCATGTCCGCCCGCCGCTTCCGGATCTTGCCGAGTATCGCCAGGAGCTCGCCGATTTCCTTGGCCATGGGCGGTTTGCGGTTCTTGCCCGCCAGCTTGCCGCGGACATAGAGCCGGTTGACCGTCAGCAGCGGCAGGACCGCGGGGGCGTCCCCCTTGAACTGGGCCCAGCGCGCGAAGGCCCGGAGGCTGATGAGGTCGGCGTTGACGGTGTCGGGGGAGACGCCGGCGGCGAGGCGGCGATGGATCCAGCGCTCGACGTGTTCGCGCTCGATGGCGTCCAGCGGCTTGCCCTGAAATGCCTTGTCGAAGATAAGCAGCCGCCGGCGGTGCCGCTCCAGGGTCTTATACCCGGCGGGACGGCGGCCGAGGCCATCGTTGGAATCCTGCAGGAACTTCTCAAGCCTCCCCCGGATGGAGCAGCAGCCGACCTCCCCCTCCCGGATCATCCGCTTCGCCTCGGCGATCTTCGAACGGAAGATTTTCTTCGCCCGCATGACATCGCCCTTGGTCTTGACCTTCAGGCGAATCTGGAGCCGAACCTGTCTGCCGCCGCCGTGTTTCCGGTACGCCATGCGCTATTCCTCCTCGTCAATTTTGTCGTAATCGACATCGCGGATATGGCATTCCTCGTAATATCCCGCCATCCGCCGCAGGATTTCGGGATAGCCCATTTGCGTATCGAAATTGTGGTGAAAGCTGTATCTGCCGTCCCGGTGCCGGAATATCAAAAGGCAACAGGCATCCTCGCGGTGGACGAGCTCGCGGGCTATTTCCAGCCGGGTGGCCAGGCACAGCGGCGGACCCATGTTCGGCGGCGCCTTGGCTTGTACATTCAATCTTCCCATTAGCGTTGCAATGCAGTGGCGTGGATCGAGCAACATCCAAAACGCCATGAGAAATCTATTCAGCACGTCACCCCTCCATTGATTTGCCGCAACGCCCTATCCACCCGCCCCAGCAACCACGCCACGCAGACGACCGCCATGCCGTTGCCGATGGCCTTGTACCTGGGGCCGTCCGCCGCGAAACCGTTTTCCGGGAACATGTCGGGATGGCATTCCCGGAAGGTTTTCCCGCCGCCGCGCCCCAGGTACCGCAGGTAGTCCCGCACCAGCTTCATAAAACTGACGCCGGGCAAGTATCGGGACGAATAGGGAATGCGGGTGTAATCGTCGGGAAGGCCCTGGAGGCGCTCGCATTCCCGGGGCGTCAGGCGGCGGACCAGCCATTCCAGGGCGACATGCCACCGCTTCACCGTCTCCAGCGTTCCGACTTGCTCGACACTCGCGCCCGGGGCTCGGCCGTAACCGCGTCCGTCGTCGCCGCGAAAACGATCCTGGAACGCCACCGCCACCTGTCCGCCGCCATTTGCATGGCTCTTATCGTGAGATAATGAGCGAAGGGTTGGAGATAACTCCCCAGCGTCACCTCCGCAATCCTTGCACGTAAACGCGACGGCGTGAGTTTTTCCGTTCGCCGGCATAGTCGCGCAGACCTCCATATCCCATCCCTTGCCGGCCGGGCCGTTTTCCAGCCTCCGGGAAATCTGCCCTTCCTGAAGGCAATACGTCTCCAGGATTAGCGGCGTCCCCCGCCCCGTGCCATCCTCCGAGGCATCGAAGCCATCGCCCCGCAGCGTGTGTGCAACATACATACCCCTGGCCGCGTCGTTCTCGTCCGGCCCGGCGTATGCTTGGCTCCCCGTCAGCGTTCCCGCAACCACGGGCAGAAAGTGCCCGGTCGCGGCACCCTCCGGCCTGCCGGACGCCACCCCGGCGAACGATTCCGCCGCCAGGGCTCCGACAACAAAGGTCTCAAGTTCGTGATCGAGACGATGGTGTCTCGACATCAGGGGTCTGGCGATACCCCCCCCCTCAAGGCCGTTGCCAAAAGCGCCGCCTCCAACGTCGGCGGCAGCTTCTTCCGCCGCTTCGCGGCGCGGCGGAGAATGCCGGCGCAGGCCGTCGGACTCAAATAATATCGCGGCGGGATCGATTCCGGAGGTTCGATGACTTGCGACAAGGAACACACGGCGGCGGCGTTGGGCCACGCCGAAATATTGGGCATCCAGGACGCGCCAAGCAACGGTTCGCCGGGGTCCAGCAACCACACCGGCGTCCGTCCATTTTCCCCCGTCCGGAACGATGGCGGCAGTCTCTCCCGCCAGCGCGCCGAGGAGGCAGCCGAAAGCGTTGTCCCGGGTGGAGAGGACGCCGGGCACGTTTTCCCAAATAACGATCCCTGGATCGATGTCATCGCATATCTCCGCGAATTTGAGGGTGAGGTTGCCCCTGGGGTCGCCGAGCGACTCCCCCAGTCCCGCCACCGAAAACGCCTGACACGGCGTGCCTGCCGCCAGCACGTCGCAGCGCCCCCGGTATTGCCGCCAGTCGTGGGCGGTCATGTCGCCGACATTGGGAACGTTCGGGTAGTGGTGGGCGAGGACGGCGGACGGGAATTTCTCCACCTCCGAAAAGCAGATCGGCTCCCACCCCAGCGGCAACGCCGCCACCGACACGCATTCGATGCCCGAACACAGGGTGATATAACGGATGGGTTGCGTCATCACGCATGCGCCTTTTTGTTTGCCAAATGCAGCATCTTCAAAAACTCGTGCGATCGCCGTTGCACGAACCGCGCCTGTTCCTCGGTCAGCTTGTCCCGGCGCATGAGTTCCGCTGTCGACATCGACAAGTCACGCTTGGCGGATTTGATCGTCATCTCGTAATCCACCTTTGCCTCGAATGCCCTGGCCAGGGAGATCCGCCGCTCCTCGCGCTGGTTTGGGGTCAGCTCCTCCTCGTCGACCGGGAGCGGGCTGTATTTGAGGACCGGATTTTCCGGAGCCTCCGGCGATATGAGGCCGGCGTCGTGCAGGACGGCGCAGACGGTTTTCCGGGCATACCCCATATCCCTGGCGATTTCCGTGGCCGTCCACCCCAACCGGCAAAGGTTCCGCATGCGCTCGCGGCTGAACGGTGTCAATGGAGGGCCGTCCATGCATTCCCCTTTATCAAATACGTCTCGCCCGCGCCGCCTTCCTAGCCTTGCGGATCGCCTTCTTCTCCAGGACCTCCCGCCGATCCGCCAGAACCGCATTCCTCCGCAACCGATCCCGCCGCGCCTCATATCGCCTTTGCGCCCTGTTCATTGATTCCCTTTCTGTTCCATCCCGAATAAACCCCGGTCGATACGCTGCGCCCGCGGCGACAGCCACAGGCATTCGGTTCGTCGACTTTTACACTTCGGCACCACCATGCAGGGAACATCCCATTCCAGCCGCTGCCACCCCGCCGCCTCCAGCGGCAAATAGCATTCGTGCCTATACCCGGAAAGAACGGCTTTCCCCTTGATGGCGAGAAGAGCCTGCACAAGTTCAGCATGATCCGCCATAGTCAATTCGTGCGTATACTTTCCCTGCACCCGCGTTTCCGGCACATAGGGCGGATCAAGATAGAAGAGCGTTTGCCTTCTGTCGTAACGCCGGAGAACAGTGCGCCAATCATCCTGCTCTATTTGCACATCGCGGATGCGCTTGCAGACATCCCGCAAGACTTCGATGCCCTTTTCCCAGCGCCTAATGGTCGTCGCCTTATGGGTGGCGTCGTCAATAACAAACCCCCATACCCGGTTGACGCCGCTGTAGCTCTGGCGCTGGCGCACCATGAAGCGCCGGGCCGCCTCTACCGGATCGCTGTTCGTCTCGTGGGCTGCGTTGAATTCGGCGCGGGAGTACGGGGTGAATTCGAGGGCCTCGCGGAGGCGTTCCATGAGGACCGGATCGCGAACGACGCGGAACAGGTTAACCAGCCCGGCGTCGATGTCGTTGTACACCTCGACCGGCGAAGGATTCTTCGCCAGCAACACCGCCATGGAGCCGCCGAACGGCTCGACATAGGTGGCGTGGTCGGGAAACACCTGGACGATGCGCTCCGCCAGCGCCGACTTGCCGCCAAACCAGGTTATGGGGGATGTGGGCATAGTCTATGTCTCGAGCTCCGCGTCCTTGAAAACACGCATCCACCCCTGACAACCGCGTCCCGTCTTGGCGCAGGGCTGATCCGCCACCTTTTCCTCAACCGGCAGGAATGGCGTGCAAGCCGTCTCGCCGCAGACATCGCATTCCAATCGCCAGCGTATCTTTTTCCGCATTTGCTTCGGGATGGACGGTTCCGGGCAATAATTGTCTGGATTGTTGGCAAGAGTCAGCAGGTCGTAACGGCCGCACTTCGGGTCGGTCTTCTTGAGCCTGAGGATTTCCCGTATCCCCTTTTCGAGTTGCGACCACTGCAACCTGGCGGCGCCGAGATAGTCGTCGACAAGTATCCTTGCGCCCCTGGGATTACGCTTTCCTTGCGCCTCGGGGCCGGCCGACGGCATGCCGGCCAGCTTGCACTCCCGGTACCAAAGCGCCAGCACCGCCTTTTGCCGCTCCTCGCTGTTGCCGAACATCGCGACTTCAGCCAAAGCGGCATTGTCCAAATCCCAAACACTCCCCCCTTTTTTAAAGGGGGTTGGGGGATTAATTAATTTCTTAGTTTCTTGAACCTCGTTTCGCGCCGGTGCGCGCGCGCATGGAGAGGAGGGAGGCGCCGCATCTTTCGCCGAGCCTCCAGGTATGCGGGGTGCGGTGCGATCTGCCGTGCGCGTATTGTCGTTTCTGCCGTGCGCTTCCGTATTTTCCCCTTCCTGCATCACCTTGCCGTCACAGTCATTTGCGTCATTTTTCAGCCGTGCGGTTTTCCCCGGTTCTGGTGTGCGATTTGGGGTGCTGGTTGCGATGCGGTCTAAATCAAAACCATCCCTAATCCCTTCCCCCTCTACCCGGGAGATGTCCTGGTACTGGCGGTAATTGACGATGGTCACCAGGAGCCCGCGCCGAAGCGGCCGCCAGTCGATCACCTCGAGGCCGCGCAGGAACAGAAACGCCCGCTTGACCTGATCGACGGAAAGGCGGACCCGCTTCGCCATCTCGTCGTAGGTGGCGAAGAGGTCGCCGCGCGCCAAGGCGACGACGCCGTCGCTCGTGCGATGGCTTTCAGGCCCGGGGGCAGCGTTGAACAGGAGCCAGACGAGGAGGCGGAAGGCGTTGTGGTTGTCCCACACCGGCGAATATTCCACCCGCCGGTAGACCTTGAGCCATCCCTGTATCCGCCGTTCCGCCATACCCGCCCCAAAAAGAAGACAACAACACACCCTGAACAAGGCCGCCGTGGCCGTCCCCATGGTGAACGCCGTTTTGTGAGAAAATACCGCGCCTAGTCCAGGGCTTCGAGCTCGGTCAGCCCCTGTTCCAGCCGGTCCCGCAAGCCGCCGGGAACCGACTTCGCCGCCGACAGCAGCCGCCGGAGGTGCCGGGCCGTCTTGAGGATTTCGGCCATTTCCCTGCGGCGGGATTCCCCGCCATCTATATGATCCGCCCGCGCCGCCGGCGGTTTGAGTTTGTCCCGCAGTTCCTTCCGGAGAGCCGTCTCGTCACCGTCCGCTTCCGTGAAGGCGCGGCGGTGCAGGCCGCCGACCTCCTCATCGGAAACGTTCTCTGTCCGCCGCACCCGGTCCAGCAGCTCCACCGTCTGGTAGTCGGGCACGATCTCCCCCGTCTCGACGCCGTCCTCGAGGCCGGCCAGGCGCCCCGCCTCGTACTTCTTCATGTAGTTGTAGCTGATCATGAGCTTCTGGACGGTCGGCTTTTTCAGCCCGAGCTCGCGCGCGCAGTAGACCTCGAAGTCGTCGTATCCCCATTCCTTGTAGTCGCCGCCGTAGGCGACTTCATTCAGGAACCGCCCCAGTTCCACCCACGACGCCCGGAACTGCCGGAGCGCCTCCAGCACCCGCCGCCGCAGGCAGTCCGGCGCCAGGGCCTCTATCTTGCCGTCCAGCTTCCGCACTGATGCCGGGGTAGCTTCAATCGTTGCGTTCATTGATTCGCCTCCGCTCTCTTCAGGTGCCACCCCTCCAGAACCAGTTTCCGGACATGCGCATCCAAATCCCCGAGGCCGCGATCGTTGTTGAGAATGCATTCGACGCAATCCACCAGTACATTCAACCCCTGCTCCGATTCGTGTGAGGCCGCGGCGGGAGACAAGGGAAGATGGTTGCCTTGTACCAGCCATACAACTCCATGCCGAGCGCAGAATTCCGCCTCGTTTTTGAATCGCACATCCGTTATCACCAGAAAGTCGGCAGGCTCCCACTTGTCGGAAAAGTGCTCCCAAAGGTGCGCGTCCATATTGTTACGGCCGATGAGGGCATTGATGTAATAGTTCGGGTTCGCTTCCCGCATGACCGAACCGATCTCCTGCATACGGTTTCTGGCCATACTTTTGTCAATCAGCGTGCAAGCCGTTTCGCGCCGGACAAAATCTTTTATGGGAACCGCGAAAGCATCGAGCTTGACGGTATATCCATGGCTATTCAATTCGGCGGCAAGAAAAGCCGCGACGGTGTTTTTTCCCGAGCCCGATTTTCCGGCAATCCCTATGATGTGCATCGCGTCTCCATGCAAACAGAACTACCTTGAAGACAAACCAAGGCTGCCCGGCATGCAATGCCAGGCAGCCTGAACAGAGAATTTACCCGCCGTAGCCGTCGCCGTAGCCGTCGCCGTAGCCGTAGCCGTCGCCGTAGCCGTAGCCGTAGCCGTCGCCGTAGCCGTAGCCGTAGCCGTAGCCGTAGCCGTCGCCGTAGCCGTAGCCGTAGCCGTCGCCGTAGCCGTCGCCGTAGCCGTAGCCGTCGCCGTAGCCGTAGCCGTCGCCGTAGCCGTAGCCGTAGCCGTCGCCGTCGCCGTAGCCGTAGCCGTAG